>NZ_JBFEFI010000003.1:670000-843596 GCF_040717535.1 Thalassoglobus sp. JC818 | reverse complement strand
ACAGTCTTCACCGATGGCTTGTTTTGGCCTTCAACGACAAACGATTTCTGTTCAACGAAGAATTGGTGCAGCATGAATACGAAATCGATTCAATTCTCGCGGACGGTAAGCAGATTCTAACGACCTCCCTCAATCTGACGAGTATTCAAGCGAATCTCGCGATCGGAGTCCTGAACGAGGACACTTTGCTTTTGACCACCGGAGGAGTCAACGGACTCCTGAAGGAATTCGGCTTGTATGATGCAGGGAAAAGACTTGAAGACCACGAAAGGATATTTTCAGCCTACCAACTACTAAACCCAGACAATCAAATGGTAGTGTTGCTAGATATCGATTCACTCGCACTATGGTTGATGGACATTCGCCTCGACACCGGTTTCTTCTACGTAAGTTTTCTTACAAGTGGAATATCGCACTATATGTATTTCATAGAGCTGTTTCGAAATGCACCTCCGATCGCGGTCGGGACTCGCTTCGACAAACAATTTCTAAAAACCGAAGTTGCCGTTTCCCACAAGCTTCTACCATTTTTCGGCCAGTTAGTAAGGACTATCCTTCCCTCTCTCGCTGACAAGGAAGAGTAAAGAAATGCTCCAACGGAAACGGCTAGTGACGTTGGGCATGACGAATCGCGGTAGCGATGCAGCCCCACTACTGGAGAGGCCATTATGGATTGGGGCATCTATTCACCCCGGCTCCACGTAGGCAACGACGCCCCGTTTCCGTTGTCAGAATTGACTGTCGCTCGTGTGTAACGATCGTGAAGAACGCTTGGCCGGATTTGGATCGACGATAACTGCGCATCCACATATCCAATCTCATTCGCGGGGTGGCCCGGCTGAAATCGGCTGAGTGCCGAAGGCACAAGAGATTATTACCATGTGCTTCAAGTGAGGGCACGGCACCGCGCCCAGCGTATTCACTCCGGCTCAATTCGATTGAACTGGCGTATTCGAAGTTCCAACCTCAAAATCCTTCTGAATGAGGTAGAACTGACCATTCGACAGCTTAACGGAACACTTTGCACAAGTCGCGCTTCACCAAGGGTTGTACGGAGAGCACGGAAGAGTCGTGAAGTCTGCGATTGTCACCAAACAGGCCCGCGCGGCACGTTTTAAAGAATCGAACGATACGCGAACTCATCCGCCAATCTTCGCGCGGACACTTTTCCCCCTTGGTCAGCCACTCTAAGCAAATCGAGCCGACCACTCTTCCTTGAGTGAATCGCTGACAACAATGCGAAGCAGCGGAAGGTTCTTTGGTCTTAGGCGTTGCCGGTCACTCGCATCACTGAGATACTGGCGGCCCGCTGCTGCATCTTCATCGTTCGCGAATGTTTGAAACGGTGGCTTGGCAAATCCTATCCAACCGGACCATATGAGGACGCTTTTAAGCGCTGCAAGTTTTTGGCATGTCGGACACGAATGACGTCACTCACTGGATCGATCTGGTCAAGTATGGTGATCCTGCCGCCGCAAATCGGATCTGGCACCACTACTTCGACCGGTTGGTACGATCTGTGCGACAACGTCTCAGGGGTCAGAATCGTGCTGTCTCGGACGAAGAGGATATCGTGCTGAGCGTGTTCGACAGTTTCTACGCTGCGGCCGAGCAGGGTCGATTTCCGGATTTATCGGATCGCGACGGCCTGTGGCGGCTATTGCTGCAGATGTCAGCGAGGAAAGTGATCGACAAGCGTCGGCATGATCGACGACAACGTCGCGGCGGAAACGTCGAGATTCATTCGCTCGGTGGGAGCGATGAAACAGTCATCGAAGTCATCGGGAACGAGCCATCCCCGGAAATGGTGCTCATGATGCAGGAATCGGTCGAACAATTTTTTTCTCATTTCGGTGTCGGGCACCTTCAGGAATTGGCGGTTGCTAAGTTAGAGGGATATTCAAACGCGGAACTTGCCCGGCGTTTTGAGTGCTCCGAGCGGACGATTGAGCGTCGTCTGCACCTGATCCGAGAAAAGTATCAGCAGGAATTCATTGAAAACCATGAGCGTTCGCCACCAGAAACTCCCGATCGCAGCTTTGGAACGGATTGACGATCTGTGCGCTGCCTTTGAAAACAAATGGCAGTCCAACGAGCCTCCAACCATCGAGTCTGTGCTTGTCGAGGACATGGCCGACGTTGAACGAGATGTGCTTCTGGCCGAACTTGTCGTCTTGGAAGTTGATTATCGTCAACGACGCGGCGACACGCCGACGAAGCAGGAGTATCTGGACCGGTTTCCTGATCACTCCGAGGCCATTAACGACGCGCTGAACGATGACGAGAAGCGGGCTGGTGCCTTCGTACCGCCGACGGTCGAGCATCTGGCCCAACTCTTCCCCTCTCTGGAGATCATCGACCTGCTGGGAGCTGGAGGCATGGGGGCCGTTTACAAGGCTCGTCAATCAGGTCTGGACCGGTTGGTGGCGCTAAAGATTCTGCCAGAAGAATTTGGTCACGATGTGAAATTCGCATTGCGTTTCACGCGGGAAGCTCGCACCCTCGCCAAACTCAATCACCCCAACATCGTGTCGGTCCATGAATTCGGCAAGGTGGACGACACCTATTACTTCCTCATGGAATTTGTCGATGGTTCGACTCTGCGCGATGTTGTGAAAGCTGGCCAATTGGCCCCAGAGCACGCATTGGCCATTGTGCCACACCTCTGCGATGCGCTGCAGTACGCACACGACAAAGGCGTTGTTCACCGCGATATCAAACCCGACAACATCCTGATTGCCACCGACGGTTCAGTGAAGATCGCTGACTTCGGTCTATCACGGATCCTGGGCAACGAGGCCCAGTCGACCGTGCTGACAGGTACGCATCAGGTAATGGGCACGCTGCGGTACATGGCACCCGAGCAATTGCAAGGTTCGCGTAACGTCGACGGTCGAGCGGACATCTATTCGCTGGGGGTTGTCTTTTACGAAATGCTAACGGGGGAACTCCCGATCGGACGCTTTGAAGCACCATCGAAGAGAGTCGAAATCGATGTCCGACTGGATGAGGTTGTCCTGCGTACGCTCGAGACGGAACCGCAGCGCCGCTACCAACAAGCCAGCGAGATCAAATCCGACGTGCAAGTGATCACTTCGACACGGAATCCAGCATTTGAAAAAACGGTTGTCACTGATGCGCAACCTCGGGAAGATCAAACAACCACATCTGCCAGTTTGGCGCAGCAGGAACTCGCGGGCCGAATGTTGCTGACACGTCGCCAGTTGATGGAACGCGTCGAAAACTCACTGCGGCCATTGTTCCGTGGACAGATGCTGCAAGTGCTGGTGGGAATTGCGTTGATTGTGCTGGGAGTGTGGTGCTGGGCCCGCAATACCCACATTCCCCATCGTGTCGTAAACGGACTTATCCTGCACGTGTACGGCGTGCTGGTGATCTCCCAGTCACTCCTGGTTGTGACCAGAATCAAAAGAATCGACTACTCGAAATCAGTGGTCGATATTCGCAACAAGCTCGACAGCCTGCGATCCGGTTACCTGCGTGCCGGAATTTTGATTGGGTTTGTCTGGTGGCTGATGTGGATTCCCGTGTGCGTAGCTGTCGGTTTCGACGGCGTCCTCCACCCCTATTCCCTGATCCCCTCGCTCGTCATCGGGATCATCGGATTTGCCGTTTCAGTCTGGTGGTTCTGGCACATGCTGAAATCGAGCAACCCATCCGCTGAATCGTGGCGAAGGAAGCTCTCTGGTGAGAGTATTGCCTCTGCATATCTCGCACTCGACGAAATCGAGAACGCTCAGATCCGCTGACGTGTCAGCAGCCGCCTCGGGTGCTGTTACCCGCTACGAACATCGCGATCATCTGTTCTACGGCCTCGTCCGACTCCTATGCATGTACACTATCATTAAACGCTTTTGAAAGGTGCTCTAGGTTTCGAGTTCATTCCCACCAGCACATCGATCAACTCCGCCCAAACAAGCTCTGCTCGTCCCCCCTAAGTCAAAGGTGGTCCTGCGTCCCACCTCCTTATCACAACCTACGTCTACTCATCGTGAATTTACTTAGGTGAACCTGCGAACGCCCGCGTGTGTCACTGGGGTTTCACAACAACCTCACGCAGGACGCCGAAGATGCAGATACGGAAGTACGAGAAACGCGATGTCGCAGCCATCCTAAAGACCTGGGAGAGTGCAACCCGGCTTGCACACCCATTCTTGGAAGAAGACTTTCTAGCCCAAGAACGAAGGAACATTCCCGAGTTGTATTTGCCAAATGCAGAGACTTGGGTGGCTGAAGTCGATGGAGAAGTCGTCGGTTTCATCGCACTCATAGCCAATGAGATCGGTGGACTCTTTGTGGAGCCCTCTCACTATGGAAGAGGAATAGGTCGAGCACTCGTTGACAAAGCCCACTCTGAAAATGAGACTCTTGAAGTCGAAGTCTTTTCGAAGAACTCCATCGGCCGTCGATTCTACACCCGGTATGGGTTCGTAAAAATGGAAGAAAAGATCCATCAACCCACGGGGCAAAACGTGCTCCGCCTAAAATTCACCGCAGGCGTATAAACAAGTCGGTCCAAACAGCCTCAGTCACGGATTACTCCATACTCAACCGACTCACCTTGCTGTGGCCACCCGTTCAACACGCTCGGTCTTCACAGCTACTCGCTCAATGGCCGCTCTCGACACGAAGTTTTGGGGGCGTAGCCGCTTTAAAATCATAATACAGCTTCTTCCAGCTCACAAGCTTGGCGATTGCATCGTCCACATTCCCGGAAACCCCACCGAGCGCAGCAATATCCTTTTTGTAGCCATCGAAGTTTCCAATCACCTCAACACATCCCGCTGATCCCCAGCCCCAGTCACTGAGTTTCTGAGGGCCCGCATGGATGTAGAATGCTCCAGTGATCACAATCGCCCCGTCGAACGGAGAGACCGTATTCTGAATACGATAGTCCGACTTGTAAGTCCGGACCCGCCCACGACGAGGGTTGCTCAGCCCTGCAACAAGGAATCCTCGTGATTTATACTTCCGGTTGGGAGATTTTGGATCGTTGTAGTATGGCATGAATCTCAATCCGGTCCAATCCCTGAAGGCTGTGACCTTCCAGTTTTTGTCATACTGGTTGATCCGCAACTTGTAGACAGGAACACGATAGTAGTCGATGTAGCCATTCTTGTTTCGATCTTTCGATGGGTAGGACTGCGCCCAATAGTAGCTACCCGTCTGTTCGCCCGTCACAATTAGACCAACAATGTTCATTGAGGAATCTTCTCACACGAATTAATCAAGAGACATGCATTATTCGTTGTGTGTGACTTGTCACTCCGGTTGCCGGGTTCCTTCACACAATCTAACCCACCGATCTTCAAATCTTGCCTCACATCAATGCCTGTAGTGACAACCCTACCCAAAACTTGTCGTCCGTCTGATTCCAATGTCGTTGATCTCTCTCTGACATCCTAAACATTCTCCTGCGCACTTCGAGTAGCGAGTCTGGTTGCGATTTCATCTTGCATTCGATTCGCTATCTGAACTTTGACAAAGGACGCCAGCTTTGCAGATGGCTCATCCGGTTCGGAGATAAAAATCGAGGCGATCAAATTCGTCGGCAACACGAAGATATTGAAAAACGCGGAGCGAATGCTCCACCAACCAAGAAAGAGACAGTGTGCAGCTGCCACCAGCCGATTCTTTCGGCCACATGCGGCACAACAGAGAACTGTTTCTGAATCGACATGATACGCCAACAGCAGCCCTGTAATTCTGGTTGCCGAGTACAGATCGTTTCCCGCTAATCTGCCGCATAGGGGGCAGGGTGCATGAAAAATCTCCGCCACTTGAGCAGAGACATCCTCCGCAGGGAGGATCTGATCGACAATCGCCGCCTTGAACTGTGAGGAACATCCTTCACCACAGAACGTCAAGCCAATGAACTTGTCACCTCCACTTATAATACGCCCGCCACACGCCCCGCATAGCTCTAGCATCACTAACCTCACATTACCCAATTTACCAGGAGGTTTAAGCCCTTGACGGGCTTCATTGATACCCGCTCCAATCTCTGCCTGTCAAGCCTCAGGACGCCATATCGAGTACCCAGACCCTGTGAGCACTGGCATTTTCACATCTTTTACAAAGTGGTGGAGTTTTCTGAATAGAATCCAGTTTGTCAACACGGATATCAAGTTGAAGGTACGCGCTTATGTCAAGCAATTCAGTAAGTCGGTGCGAGTCTAAAACTTCAACACCTGACCACGATGAAAGAGGAGCACTATTCAAGAAAGGGAATAGCCCAGCACGGTTGAAAGTGCGAATCGGAAAGATCCTAGTCCGTTCACGTCCGCATACTTCGCCACAGGGATGACTCCTGTCGCAGTTCCTCGAATGCATGTCACCCCAGCACGGGATGAGTCACAAAAACGCAATGAGAAAAAACAAAAAAAATAAAAAGAAAAGAGAACAAGTTTATACAGCCTGGCTCCTTGCTGTAGCAGACGTCCTTGAGGGTTCACACCGTACTTGTACCAGTTGTGGAAATGGCGAAGTGAAAGCGGTGTTTTTTGGTGACTAAGAGTCGAGGAGAGGTTACATTCTCGCTTGGTGCGATCGATGCAATTTGGGGATTCATATTTCCCGCGCCAAGGCAAAGGAAAACGTCCAAATTGAGGCAAGGGATTCAGGCAACCCGCTTCACAAGCAGATACCAAATTTCAAACTCATCAATCCGGCTTGAAAGCTGAGATTGGTGACGAAAAATCGATCCGGAATTTGGGAGACTCTAAGAGTCGTGTTATTGATCACACTCACCGCATATCAACGCAAAGAAGTGCAGGATCGCATACGCGTCATTCCCTTGCGGACGTAGGCGTGACTTTCTGAGATCGGTCGCAATTCTGGATTCACCCATCCACTGAAGTACAAACTGCGAACACCTCCGTTATGTTGAATTGTCGAACTTGCGAGCTTTCCGGTGATGTGTGAACATCTCTGGACTTGATGATCAGCGAAATTGCAATCGATATCAGACTCCCATGTTCAAGACTCTAAGAAACCTCACGTTGACACTCCTGGCTGCGCTATCGGGTTGTTCTGAGTCGCCGCCACCTGTTGTAGATTCGACAAACACACAATCGCAACCAGTGCCAGAGGTCCATGGTGATAAAAAGATCAACTCCCTGCTGGAGCAACTATTCCGCAGTCACGGAATGAATGCAATAGTTCGTGATGGGTGGGTCCTCGTCGATGACCATCCTGCCATTTGCGGTGCTGTTGCCCGTGACATTGCGTCAACTCCGAACTCTAAGGCCGTTCAAATAGACATCTTTCTCCGTGTGGGACCGGATCGAATCCTCGTCGAGTCGTTTGGCGGATTCGGCAAAACGGAAGATGCGGCGATCGCCGACGGGTTTCAAAGCTTCGTGCTGAATTCATTTCATGTGCTCCTTGCCGCATTCTATCACAGTGAAGACGATCATCAGGTTGAAACGGAGTACTGGAATATCAATGGTCAGTCACGACGCGTCACCATCGGACGCATCAATTCCCGAGGATTACCGCCAAATTACGATGAACCACCAACTGAATGGTTCAACACTCTCGCAGAACAGATCGAGAAATCTGCACTGCCCGGCGGAACACATTGGGTCCGCTGCTTCTACGGGCAATATCAGTTTGAACAATCTGCGATCGAGGTGCTCCTTGACAATGATGAGTGGGTCGATGTCCAAACAGAAATGGCGAAGGTCGATTGGCCCAAATGCGAAGAATACTACAGCGTTCGTGTCTTCCTCATCATTCAAGACAGGGAAGAATAATCTTTGACGCCAAAAAACTGCCTACTCATTCACAGTATGCGCCTGCCACAATTTGACATTCTATAGTTTTGCCTGGGTCGATTGGTTTACCCAGCGAGCATTGCTTCTCGAGTCACAACCTCGCTCATACGTCGAAGATGCCTGCCACAGCAAGTGTCTAAATTTTCCATTGTTAACGTGAATTTCACTTGGACCGCGAACACTGTTTTGTCTTGTATACTACCCGTTGATGAACTGACCGACGCAATCAAGAATGTATCGTTCGACACTCAGAATCTGACGCGAACTTACCTCTTACCAGATTCACACAGAAATCAATTGAACAGATGACGACGATTGCCATCATGATCGGACTGTTGGTAACACCTCTGGTTGTCGGGAGGGTCGTGCAACGAATCATTGAACGAAAAAGTTTCGAGACTGAATTTTTGGGCTGCGTTGGACTCACACTGGTGTTTTTGTTCACCGGAGTTGGTCACTTTCTTATGACAACGCCGATGGCAGACATGCTCCCGCCATGGATTCCGATGCGTGCCGAACTCGTCTACGTGACAGGCATTCTCGAAATCATCGCCGCGGCCGCAGTGCTGGTTCCCCGGTATCGCACTTTGACCGGTTGGATCATGATTGGGATGCTGCTCCTGTTCCTTCCGGTCAATATCTACGCTGCGGTGAACCACGTTAGAATGGGAGGACATCAGTGGGGGCCAATCTACCTGCTGGTTCGAGTCCCGCTTCAGTTGCTTCTCATCGGTTGGACATGGCGAATGGCTGTTGAGTCTGCCGCACCGAAACCGATCCGGTTTGCCTGCGAGATCACTCTCCCTGAACAGCCCGAAGAAATCGCCAGCAAGATTCTCGATTTAAGCAAATGGCCCGAGTTCAACGGCTATGGACCGTTGCCAGGAATCAAGGCGGCTGAGTTTGAGATAGAGACTCCCGAGATCATCGGAACAAGAATTCGAGTGACCAATCAGGACGGTTCGACGCAAGTTGAAGAGATCGTCAACTGGGAGCCAACACGACAGGTGCGTTTGCACATGAGCGAATTCTCACGACCTCTCTCTGGTCTGGCAACGAGTTTCGATGAACTGTGGGAGTTTGAGCGAAACGGCGACAAGACACACATTGTCCGCACGTTCCAAATGTTCCCGAAATCGAATCTGACAAAACCTGTGCTGTGGATGATCTCGTTTCTGCTAAAACGAGCGATTGCCCGACACTTAAAACAAATGGCCAAGACTGATTGAGTTGATAACTCTTTACACGGACAGCAGCACTCAACTCGATTCCACGCCACCGCTCACACCCATGGTTTGACGTGCTTATGGTAGCGGGACCGACGAACGGGACAAGTCGGTCATCGGGTAGATGCCAGCCTTTTTGAGGGCTTTCACGAGAATTTCTACGTCGTTGTTTTGAATGAATTTGAGTTCCGCTGATGTGATCCCCAAGCAAAGCATTACGGCAGATTTCTTACCTTCAACCTCCAACTTCGAGTAGGGCAAGTAAAGAAATGCGGATACCTCGCTCGGCTTGGGCAAAGCAGGGCCGATGTCCATAGTGTCGTTGGGGTTGAGGACCGCGACAATCGTGTACTTGGCCAAGTTGCTGATTAGCTGCGGAGCCCAATCCGAGTCCTTGGGAGTACAGATCATCAGCTCGTACTGACCGAGTGAGTTTGGCTTGGACCGATCATCGCCAATTAAGTCGGCGGTGACGTAAACGACTCCCTCGTTGTGTTTTCGAAAGACGAGGACATCAGCTGCACCATCGAGATGAAACGGAACTGGTGAATGCAGCACCTTGTCATCGGCCGCACCCAAAACAGCTTCGAGCGCCTTTTGTCGTGCTTCCCATTGACGCTGCCAAGCATCGTCATCAGCACTGCCTGTGCTCATCATTAGAATCACCCCTGTAAGAATGGCGAATGCCATAATTTTAATAACGCCTTCAACACGCATCGTATGCCCAAATTTGAAGTGTATTGTTTCTCATTCAACAAAGAACTTTCGACTCTGTAGGATTCTGCTTCAACAAGGAGAAGAAGTCAATAAACACCTGAAGATGAATAGAACGACAGAACTCAAATCGATGCGATCTAGAGATCCAACACCACACGACAGGGCTTGCTGAATAGTCCGCGCACTGCCACGGAAGTTCGGACCTGTATTTGGAATTTTAATTACGGCTGACTTTGGAGGCTCAGACTTCGCTCGGCACTCATGGACTTCTTGCCAAACATCCGAAGATGAAAGCCATGTGCATCCTATCAGGCGCTGGCATTCGGTGAGGCATCAAGTTGCCAACCATCAACAATATCGCCATTGCTCCCACGATCGCAGTACTGCTTGGACTCGAGTTGGCCGATGCAGACGCGCAGCCCCTACTAGACGCGTTTGATGTACCTTTAAAGCATTGAAGATATTGAGAATCACTCTGCACGGTGACAGCACTCATTTGCTTCACAGCTTCTGCGCGTTCCACGGAGATGTTGCGGTTTTTTTCTCTGCGTCAAAAAAATTCATATCCCATGTCGCTATCGTCGAGAAAAGACCACGGTGAAAACAACTGCAGAAAGCAATGAGTCTTCCACGTTTTTGTGGAAGCCAAACGGCAAACTACCTAGAATTTCAAAACGATGAACAACGCCGATACTATTACCGCTCTTCAATGGCGGATTCGCGTCCATCCGCCGGTTGATTGTGTGACGAATCTCACGACTGCACCTCCACCGCCACTTGCTTCAGCCGAGATCTGCGAGTTTGAAACAGCGACAAACTTACGTTTAACTCCGTTTCTGCGGAGGCTGTACTCCGAAGTCGCAAATGGCGGATTTGGGCCTGCTTACGGGATTGTTCCACTGATCGCATCCGACCAAGACAGTGTCCTCGATTGGCACTCGAGGTACCGTTCTGCCAATCAATCCGAACCGAACGGACCAATTTGGCCAGACCACATGCTTCACTTTTGTGAGGGCGGGTGCGTTACGATATACGTACTTGACCTGCTCGACTCGGCATCCCCTGTCTACAGAGTCGAGGCGAATTCGTCGAATAACTTCCATGAATGGCTCCATCTCGTCTCACCGTCTGTTGAGTCATGGCTCGCCGAATGGGCGTTTCGTCCTGTAAAACAACAACCTGGATAACTGTCCGACGGTGCGAAAAAGCTGTGACTATCTATGCTACATGTCGTTAATTCGATTGACGAAGATCCCTTTTACCTCGAGTATCGCGAGAGTGTCTCCCCATACTTTGAGTGTATCGCCGAAACGGGCTTGGACCGAGACATCCGAATTCAGTCTTTTCTCCAATTGCTTGCTCACTGTGAGAGATTTCTGGCGGACCAGAGAGCCGACTTCAGCCACGTCATTTTCACCGATCTTTCCGAAGCAATTTCCGAAGCTGCACCACCTGACCGAGAAGAAAACGGATATGGAGACACTTTGCTACAACAGTTCCTTGTTTGGCTTGAACACGTTTTTCTGCAACTCAATGACTCTCAGCGAACCTCTCTCGGCTCTGCATTCCTGCACTTGGCAGCTGAACCTCCTGTGGACAAGACGACCGAAGAATGGCTAGCAAGTATGTTGCTGACAGAGCATCGGGAAATGACACTTATTGCTTACGAACTTCGCGACAACTTCGACGAAGAACTCACCCAACTGTACAACAAGTGGCGACTCAAGATTTCCGGAGACGCTTCTTACCCGTTTCCGTACCACGAAGTGGCACATTTCAAGAGGCGAAACAGCTGATTGAAGACGACCGCAGAGCTGACGCAAATTCTACGAAGTATCGGATCCGAAAATGCCGGACTCAATGAAGCATCACCCTTTGCAGCCCTTGTTACTTACGCTCGCGCAGTTTGGATTGGCGGCAGCGATCTTCTTGCAGCATGCCTGGAGTCGAGACAATTACGTTGCCAACTTCCTCGTCGTGGCTGGGGCCGCAGTCATGATTTGGGCGATCTTTTCGATGGGATCAAAGACGCTGACTGTTTCCCCGACACCGAGAGAATCCGCGAGTTTAAAGACCACAGGAGCCTATCGATGGGTTCGTCATCCAATGTATTCAGCGTTGCTACTCGCGAGTGCTGGATGCGCGTTCGCACCACCTCAGATTTCCATCACCATCTGCTGGATCGGATTGCTGGGAACCCTGCTCCTGAAAATCCGATTCGAAGAGACACTCCTAAGTGAAAGGTTTCCCGAGTACGTCGAATACCAAAGGAAAACATCTATGCTTATCCCGTTCGTCGTTTAAGTAAAACACCCAGCACATCGAATGGACATAGCTTAAATTCCATCTATGACACAACCTTTCGATCGCACCTGGCTCCCTCAGAGGTACGTGTTAGACGGGCAGCTCACCTCACACACTCGCACGGCTTCGCAACCGGGTCACTTACACTGCGTTGTCTGCGATGGTTATCTATCGCGGCCGCGTCGTGTTTGGCGATGGGAGGCTGCGTTCAACACAACAGCGGAAACGTAGCCGATCAAAGCACCAACACAGCCAATCATTGGCGAGATCGGAAAAATCATGAACATTGCCGCCATCAGAACATTTCCACAGCGGGGCTCATCTGGTGGTAGAGTCGCGGCGTACTGCGCATCAACATAGATTCCATACGCACCAAATGCAGCAATGGGAACACAAGCGACAGCAAACCCAACCGTCGCCCAACGCCTTGGCTTCCATCGCTTACCGGAGCGTACAACAGAGCTCTTCCAGGAGGGTTTTAAGTTGTTCGTCATGGTAAGAAGCCAAACCCGATGTCTTGGATAGCAAACGCATCGGCTTAATCTAGCAACCGTAGGGCAACTATTGCCTGTATTCATAGAATCGCAGGTCACGTCAGCTTACATTCAACACATGGTGAGAACTGTCGTTCAGAACAGGAAATTGGAGTCGCCAGCAACTCTCGTTTAAAATGCAGCTCTGACGAGAATAATAGTTGCTGTTTCAACGAGCAATGACTCCCAGCTGAATTGATTGGATCGTGTCATTTAACCAGAAAGAGGGCATTCCCGATGGGCAGACGTGTTGAGATGGCTGTGTCTGTCGCTGGGATCTTCTTCTTTGCTGCTCGCTCATCAGGTTGCCAAGAGTGGTGGCCGGTGGCGGCTGTCGTCCAAGCAGCTGTAATGAGCATTTGGGTCCGGCTATGTCTTGAGTATCCAAGGCGCGACCGCGGATTCATGCCTCATTTTTTCGTGGCCACGATTGCCGCAGTGATCCTTGTCTATGTAACTGGCTACAGCATGGCAGGAGACCGCTTGCCAGACGTGTTCACCGTGGGGTTGATCTACGCGGTTTACGGAGGCCCCTTCGTCCTGGGAGTTTCAACTCTCATAGATGCCCTGTATCTACTGTCTCTCAAAGACGCACAATCAGATGTGCGACTGTCAGACACATATACATTCTTACTCTTCGCAGCACTCTTGCTGGTGCATACCAACGGTGCTCCGTGAGACTTTCTCGCAGCGCCAGCGGCAAGTTTCTGAGAGAGAGAAATCACTCTGGTTACTGAGAGCGGATCTCGAGATCGAGAGACATTGAGATTTCTTGAAGCTGTGGATGGCTTGTTTTGATTTTGAGCGAGCCTTTGCGGTCTCCGTTCCATCTTCCGACGGGGCTGTCAGCTGGGACTTCGACACGAAGAGTGAAACGTTCCCGCGAGGAGGTTTCGGACGTCTCTTCAGGAACCATTTCGACCTTGAGGAATTTTGGTTCGACCTGAATCTCGCCGACTTCAACAGGCTGATCGGTCTTCTCGATCATCAGCGTCAGGCGAGAAGTAGAAGCTTCTCCCTGAACTATCTTTCCGAGGTCGAACAACTGCGGGCCTTTGTACCAGGAGGGACCGACGATCACGATTGGACCGGATTGATTGCCAGTCAGATTGAATTCGAACTTCTGATGCTCTTCGAGATTCGTCGTGACGGTTACCTTTTCCCGAAACGGTCCTGAGCGTCCATCGGGCTTGAACGTCCCTTTCAGTTGAAATCCAACTTTGGCCAGGACATCTTCCAGATCGTCGGCAGCCATCGGCGTGACTTCGACTTGGACGTTGTCCGAACTCGTCGTGACATCTTCAATCGCGAAGTCTTCAATTACGCCGGAGTAGATGACGCCTTCAAAGGTCGTGGGCGATTCTTTCGAGACGGTTCCGAGGACCCAGCCTCCTTCGGGTTCTGAAACGATCTCCCGGTGCATCTCTCCCTCGACGCGGAAGATCAGCTCTTTATTTTCAGGATCGTTCGTCCAGATCGACGCTCCCTGCCCGAATGGGCCGAGGGCGGTGGGTGTCCACTCCAGATGCACGCTAGCTGTCTCGCCGGGTGCGATTTCGTCGGTCTTGAGACCACTGACGGTACATTTGCATTGTGAAGGTCCGCGAGCAATTTTCAGTGGGAGGTCACCGGTGTTCTGAATCACGAAATCGTGCTCTCCGGTTTGGCCCAATGCCATGTTTCCGAAGTCGTAGATCAGCTCCTCAGCCAAAGCTTTCGGGTGCGGACCATCTCCCGAGAGATCGAATGGGTTCGTTCGCTCGTAATCAACTTTTGGAAGCGATTCCGACTCGTTTCCCTCCAAGTCTTTCAACTCGTCGGGTTGTTCCACGACGAAAGAGGGCGCGGAATTGGCTAACCAAGCCACGAGACCAATGGCGAGCACTAAAGACAACACGATGCTCACTAGCTGCATCGGCTTCATGGACACGACTTTCCAAAGTTAAAATTGCACACGCTTCAAATGCACAGGACGGATGATGTCCAGAATTTCGTCGCGGATCGATCTTTCGACGAGGCTGTCTCTATCTTAAGTTCCCACCACGCCGGGTCAATTGGCGGACTCGAAATCACCGGTCGTTTGAATCGCGAAATCCGAATGCTATTCGCTGGGCATCGGATTGGCGACCGAGGAATTGGCGATTCGACGCTCAACCATCAACCTAGCTCGCAGTTCGCGTTGAATCGCTGACGGCGTTTTGGTGTTCGCAAGATTTGTGAATTCTTCGGGATCAAGTTCATAATCGTAGAGTTCGACGCCGTATTCCGCTTCGTCTCCCCATTCCGTGTAGCGATACCGATCTGTCCGGATCGTGCGTCCGAGGATGTCTTTGCCTTTCAATTCGGGATAGATCTTTCCTCCCCGGCTCTCGGTGACAGAGTAGGCAGCGCTGCCTGTGTCGGCAGTTGGATCAGCGAGCACTTCCACCAAGCTGTCGCCCAACACGAAAGCTGGAATCTCAAGCCCGCACAGCTCGGAAACGGTTGGATACAGATCGAGGAGTTCAACGGGATGTTTGTGAACTTGCCCAGTCGTTGAACTCTCAGGCACGCGGATCATCATCGGAACGCGACAGGAACCTTCGAACAGATCGGACTTCTGCCAAAGCCCGTGGTGTCCGAGATGGTACCCGTGATCAGAAGCGAAAACTACGATCGTATTCTCCGCCAAATCCAGCTCTGTGAGTGCATCAAGCAGCCGTCCTACTTGAGCGTCCATGTAGGAAATCGCCGCGTAGTATGCCTGAATAATTTCCTGCCGTTGAGGAACTGTGAGCTCTCGCTGATGAGGACGATCCGGTAGGGCAGCATGCGGGATATCATCTCGATCTCCCGGTTTCTCCATCACCGGCTTGATTGCGTCCCGATCGTAAAGCTCAAAGTACTTTGACGGAGCGACGTAAGGTGTGTGAGGACGATAAAACCCAACCGCCAGGAAGAAAGGCTTACCGGTCTTCGCAGGACGATGCTGCTTCATAATTTCAATGGCAGCTGTCGCTCCGCGTCCGTCGGTCTGATCCTCATCAGGGGTGTCGAGATTCAGCCAACTGAGAGTCCCGCCAAACTTTCCCGGAATCAGAGAGTGAATCTGGTCATGCACGTCGCGGTCCCGGCCACGCGGGTTGATCGTCGCATTCCAGGAAGCAGGGTCGTCCTCACCGGGCGTTCCAATCTGGTCGGGAACGCCGTAGTGATAGATCTTTCCGACGCGCGCAGCGAAGTAGCCATGATTCATGAAATGCTGCGGAAGTGTCGTCAGATCGGGATGTTGTTTTCGAAAGTGTCCGGAGTTGGACAGAATTCCCGTTTGCTCTGGGTACAGACCGGTCATTAACGAAGAGCGGCTCGGATTGCAGACTGGGTTTTGAGAATACGCCTTCGAGAAGCGCACAGCCGTCGCAGCGAGTTCGTCAATTCGGGGCGACTGAACGAGAGGGTGCCCATAGCAACCGAGATCGCAGTTGAGATCATCGACGAGAATGAACAGCACATTCGGGGAAAGTGCTTCTTGAGCATTCAAGCTGCGGGAAGCGACATTCGTTGAGAAATTGGCCAGACATAGCAGCCACAAAGCTTGGGACACGAAGTGAGTTCTCATCAGCACCTCAAGTTCGGGGAATGTTCCATTCAGGCTCTCACGGTCTGCCTGACTTGTCAACAATCCCCGATGTGTGGTGCGAGTGAATTGCCTCAGCGAAAGTGATCACAGCTTACGGACTCACTCGAACTACATACTTCGAGTCGGAGAGTTCGGCTTAACGGAATGTCGAATCGTTTCCGCCTGACAGCTGAACTGGAAGAATCCGCTGGGTGTGCTTTTGTCGGAAAGTGAGCTTGCTCGGCCGATTTGTGAAGCCGGGAACTTCATTGTTCTGATTCAATTCGAACCCGAGCAGTTCTCCACGTTCCAAGTGAATCTGATATGTCCCGGCAGGCTGCCTTCGCAGAAGTTGCATTTGCAGTTCTGCACTATCAACGGGAGTGATCACAACCGTTTCCAATTCAATGCTCGCTACTCCGTCTTCAACCGAGACGAATTTGAAGCGGTCCTGCAGGCGAACTTTCTTTTTGAGTTGGGAATCAGGAAGTGCCAGTTCAATGAATGCATCTTCTTTCCAGACTTCTCCAACAGAAACCGGTTGCTCTGGAAGGCGTCTGAGAACTTCGACAGTGGACGGATCGGGTTTCCCTCCGTCGCCGAGTAGCGACTCTGCTTCGAGGACTTCTCCCGTCGTCGTGATTTTGACTCGCATTCTCGGACGACCGATGATTTGTGCCAGCGCCAGAAACTTCACCGATGGCTCTTCACCTGTGCGGCTGTCGAATGTCTCTTCTTCGCCGTTCTCACGAATCTTGATTGTCACCCAGTTAATCTGAAGGTCTGCAATCGCGGAACCATCTTCCAGGACTTCGATGACTTTCATCGACTTGCCGGAAGTCTGATAAGAAAACGGCTCGTCCACTTCTTCCTGAACCTGAATCACATAGTCATCCCGAAGTGACTCTTCGTAACGAATCACTTGCCCCTGATGGAACTGATATCGAAGTGTGTATGCCTGACCTTCGTCAGCATTGGCAGAGGAATGAAAACCAACGCATAGAGTCAGGGCGAAAAGAGTGATCGGGAGAAGAGATGTGGAAAATCGCATCATGGGCGTCCCTGCACATGAGGTGAACGGGTGAGAAACTTTTGATCCAATGTGGCTCAAGCGAATGGTCTAGCAAAAAATGCCGTTTGCAGCGATAGCGATTTTGTTTCCTGGCTCAAAAATCGGGAACTCTCACCTAGTTTGGCTCTCTAGATTTCCTCAAATCCTCTGCTTGAATCGCTTCGCTGCCTGCATCATCGCAGTTTCGTGAAAGTTCTGTAAAATGTCGGATTGAACCAACCCATTTTATCTTTCGTTCTCTCCAATTGAGGGACGGAATTCGTCCCAAGCTGTGTGACTTATGTTTGTTGATCGAGTGGAAATTCTGTGTCAGGCAGGAGATGGAGGAAACGGCTGCATGAGCTTTCGCCGAGAAGCTCACGTAGCGCGCGGAGGTCCCGATGGCGGTGATGGGGGAAACGGGGGAAGCCTGTTTATCACTGCCGACCAGAATCTGGGAAGTCTGGTCAACCTGACGGGTCATCGCCACTGGAAAGCAGAAAGTGGTCGCCCCGGTGAAGGTAAACTGAAGACCGGTAAATCGGGACAGGACACGCACATTTATGTCCCTCCCGGAACGATCATTCGCGACAAGAACCAGGGGTTCGTGCTTAAGGAACTGCTGCAGCAGGGCGATTCACTCTTGATTGCTCAGGGCGGTAAAGGTGGTCGCGGGAACAAACACTTCGCGACTTCGACTGATCGTGCACCGAGGCAATTCGAAGAGGGAACTCCGGGCGAAGTCCGCGAGGTTTTGCTCGAGCTGAAACTGATCGCTGATGTCGGTCTGATCGGAAAACCGAATGCTGGCAAAAGCACACTTCTGAGCCGTCTGTCGCGAGCGACTCCGGAGATCGCCGATTACCCCTTCACCACGAAGTACCCCAACCTCGGTGCGGTCCGTGTTGGCTATGATCACGACTTCGTCGTCGCTGATATTCCCGGGCTGATTGAAGGGGCTCATGCCGGGGTCGGACTTGGACACGAGTTCTTACGACACGTCCAACGGACGAGAGTCTTCATTCATCTGGTTGAACCAAGCCCAATGGACGGGAGTGATCCGATCGAGAACTATCGTCAAATTCGCGAAGAAATGCGTCTCTACGATCCAACTCTCGTCGAGCGACCGGAACTTGTCGTTGTGACGAAAAGCGAACTACCCGATGCAGAAGCCTGCCGCGACTTGTTGAAGGAAGAACTCGATAAGCCTGTAAGACTCATCTCCGCAGTCACCGGCGATGGACTCGCAGAACTCATTAAAGAAGTCTCCCGCTTGCTTCGTGAAATGGATCAGGAAGATGAGTTCCATTAGAGCAAGTTGCTCTTTCCTGTGCACACAAAATCAGAAAATGCTCTAAACGACACAATGTCCTCCGCCGAGCAGCCTGTATCGACGCGAACGAGAGCCAGCTCAGACCTAGCGACTGCCATGAACGATCAACGCTTGAGACGATCTAATCTCGGCAGAGTGAGTCCTTGTACACGCAGTTGCAAGCAAGGATTTCGATCGATCATTCTCTTGATGCTCACTGTTGCGGTGTTGAATAATTGTCTTCCTCGTCGAGCATTCTCTCAGGATGCTATCGAAACTTCTTCAAGCAGTTTACCACAACTGGTGACTGATCAGACCGCGCAAGCGACGGTCGACGGATTGAAGTGGCTGGCAAGTCGCCAGCGAATGGACGGTTCATTCGGCAACAATCGCGAACGTTCTGAAAGCGTTGGAATCGCTGCTTTGTGCGGCATTGCGTTTCTCTGCTCGGGAAGTGTTCCTGAAGCAGGCGACTACTCAGAGACCGTCGACCGCACGGTTGGCTTTCTTCTTAATTGCTCTCAAAAGAACGGCTACCTCGTCGATTCCGGAGCTGCCTCGCACGGGCCAATGTACGGCCATGGCTTCGCGACGATGTTCCTCGCGGAAGTTTATGGAATGACTCCCCGTGATGATGTCGGCGAGAAATTGCGACGAGCGGTCGATTTGATCATCGCCACTCAGAATTCTGAAGGTGGATGGCGCTACAATCCGGTTCCGCAAGAGGCCGATGTCTCTGTCACCGTCTGTCAGGTCATGGCACTTCGCTCAGCGCGCAACGCCGGCATTTCCGTCCCCAAAGAAGTCGTCGACCGAGCGGTTGATTACATCAAGAGTTGCCAGAACCCGGGAGGCGGTTTTCGATATCGTCCGTTTGACCCGGCAGAATCGCGACTGGCGAGGTCGGCTGCGGCAGTCGTCGCTTTGTATTCCGCTGGCGTGAGCGACGACCCGGTGGTGCAGAACGGTTTGAACTACGTCGTCGATCGACTCAAAATCCGAGATGACCGCGAGTACTATTTTTACGCACAGTACTATGCAGCCCAGGCTGCCTGGCAGGCGCGAGACAACCGCTGGCGGATTTGTTTCCCAATTCTGCGCGACGATTTACTCAGCCGACGTGCTGGAGACCACTGGGAGGACCCGTTGCAAGGTGATGAATACGCGACAGCGATGGCACTCGTCGCACTTCAAATCCCATATGATGTTCTTCCGATCTTTGAACACTAATTCATTGTCATGATCCGTCTGATGGCTTATTGCAGAACAACTCGACCGCAAAGTCTCACAAGACTGGCGATGAACTTCTGCGCGGCCATGTTCTTACTGTGCGTGTCTGCAATTGCTGAAGACGAGGAACACGCAGTCAAAGTGCGTCTCCATGGCGGTACAACTCTTCAATGCGATTCTGTTCGCTGGCTCGAATCAAGTTCACAAGTCGAACTGCAAACTGCCGACGAGCTTCAATTGTTCGACTGGGAATCTGTTGATGTTGTCGAGTTCGTCCAATCAACTCATGAGACTCGCCTCTCGACGAACGCGATTCGTCTCACAAACGACGACCTGCTGTTCGTTGACTCTGCACATCTGGTAGACGAACAGATCGAAACTCAATTCGAAGGACAGACGATTCGTATCCCGATCGAATTCAGTCGTTCGATGACGCTTCACACCACTCCGCGATCGCTCCAGGATTCGACCGGTTCTCTTCCGAATCGCGACGTCGTCACTCTCATCAACAACGATCAAATTCAGGGGGATTTGATTGACTTCAGCCGTGAAGCAGTCGAAGTTGACTGCAACCTGGGCAACCTTTCACTGCCTGTCGGAAACATTCAGAGCCTCCAGTTCAACCCCCTTCTATCAACTGACATGCCGTTGAATGAGCCTCAAGCTCGAATCATCTTTCGCAATGGAAGCCTTCTGACTGTGGACTCAATTCAAAGCTTGCCGGAGGCCGGTCAATTTCGATTGGATGTTCCGGGGCTGGGAAGCCTGGAAGTCGAAGTCGACAAAATTCAGCGAATCGATTCTCTGGCACGTCCGTCAATTGGGATCACCCAGGCGCATCAACCTCAGGTTGTTTCGACCGACTTTTTTGGATCAGAGCTCAAGTCAGTCTGGAACAGAACTCCCGACGGGCGAACATTGTTGACAGACGGCCGTTTCTTTCGAGACGGAATTGGTGTTCACTCGAAATCGGAGATTCACCTTCGAGTTCCCCTGAATGCTCGATCATTCGTGACATCAGTGGGACTGGACGATCGACAGGAAGATTGCGGGAACGTTGAAGCGAAGATTCTCCAGGACGACGTCGTATTGTGGACCGCAACACTCGATGCCAAGGCGCAACGCTTCGTAACGACTCCGGAGCTTTCGGTTTCCACCGGCACCTTGAAGCTTACAATCGATTTCGGCTTGAGGGCTGATCTCGCCGATCTCACTTGCTGGTGCCGGCCGCGTTTCTTTCTCGACGAACGTCAATAGAGCATCCTCGAAACTGATCGCTGACAATTTGAGTCGGTTGTCTTGGTGAACGCGAAGAGACTGGACATTCTCCTCACGTAGGAGAATCGTCAATATCGGAACAATCGTCAAAGTTTAACTCAACTTTCTGCTCTCCTGAGTCGATCTCGATAGAGGACCACCCATGCTTGCGGCTCGCGGTCCGCTATGGAGAGACCTCAAGAATGTTCAGCATTGTCAATCGGAGCACGACACAACAGGTTGTCCGAACACTTCTCACCTTGGCGATGGTCCTCAGCGTCTCGACGCTCTTCGCACAGACCGGATCATCACGAGCAAGCGGAACCACGCGACCACGCATGAAGGTTCTGAATCTGGAAACTGCTCCAGTTCGCGGTCCGTTCTACTACTCGATCGTCGGAGCAGTCGATCTTCCGGGAGTCTTCGTCTCCACAGACCGCCCCAAGATTATCCTCAAAGACCTGCTCGCAGCTGCCGGGGGCCTGACTCCAGACGCTAGTTTGGCAGTCCGACTTGTGAGGCATGGATCGTCAACAGTTCAAATCTTCGACAACACTCACACACGAGCCAACTTCTCAATCGAACCTGATGACGTGGTCGTCATCGTTCCCCGACGTGACTCTCCAACCGGTTTTGTGACACACGATGTCACTCCAGTCGCCTGCCTTGGATTGTCCAATCGTCCCGTCGTGCTTCCGCTTGAGAATACGATTCTCACCGTCACCGATCTCTTGAAGAGTCTTCGGCAACACGAACTCGCCCCGACATCGGTCGAGGTTCTCGATCCCTATGCTCGAACTGCTCAGGAACTGCTCTTGAGAGGTTCTGTCGTCGTTTTTGATCCGTCGACGCTCAATCTTGAATCGCTGCATCAGATTCAGGAGTTTCCGCCCGCTGTCCCTCTTAATCATCGGGACATTGCCGCGAAAATCGGAATGAGACCAGCTTCCGAAATGAGTCAGGAACGTCATCCCAATCGACCAGATCGCCCTTTGGTCGTTCCACCGACTCCAACGCCATCCGAAGCACCAAAGATTCAGGTAACGGGGATCACGACACCTGCTTCAACTCTTCCTGTTCCCAGCGGAGCAGAACTGGCCGCATTTCCGGAACGAACTGCATTCAATCTTGAATCAGTGAAGACTGCTACATCGAACGAGCAGCCTCCGTTCATGGTGCCTCCGCCTCCAGAAGAGCCGAAAATTGCAGATCGAAGTGCGTTCTCTGACGAAAGTGAAGAACAGATGATGGAAGTCGCCCCGCCACTTCCGCCGCTAATTTCATCTGCAAAAAGACAAGCTGTTGCAGACATTCAAAAGGTTCCAACGACGTCGCAAGATTCAAATCGCATCACAAAACGATCGAAGTCCAGCGAAGCTTATTGGTTCGTGATTGTCGCTGTCAGTTCAGTGAGTTGCGTTGGGCTTTGGCTCGCCATCGTATGGTCGCGCCACGACCGACGTTCTGACGTCGAAGAGACCGAAACAGTTGCTCCACAGCGAAATGAGTCCGCTACTGGAAATTCGGTCGTCCAAGAGATTCTCGACAATTCGATTGGAACAATCGAGGAAGAAGTCGTCCTCCCGCACGCTCAGCAATTACATGGAGAACCGCAAACTGTGCGGATGGACATGTCTCACGATCTCCCAGCACCACATCATTTCCGGGGTGTTGATAATCCAGGCAACTCAGACCAGGAATCGACAGTTTCATCCATCGCAACAAGCAGGCTGATGGATGTCGAAGTCATCGCTCCTCAGTTGAAGTACCTGGAGCATCGCAGTGTTGAAAAGAGCTTCAGTCTCGCTTCAACACCGACGCCTTCGCCGCGAACGAAATGCGCTCCTCCTCGTCATCGTTCTGAGAAGTTCGATGTCGTCACCCCCGTGAGCGCTGACGATTCAAAAGACAGTCCGCTGGAACGGGCCCTTCGATCACTTTCAGAAAGCAAACAGCAATGACTGTGGCACTCGATCTTGGCTGCTCCGAGTTTCGATCGTATCGCCGTGTCGGAAAGCGTCTGATTGCGCGTCGAACTCCGTCGCTGTTCTGTTCTGCCCCTGATGATGATCAAATTCATGATCTGGCCAGTCAATCACGAATTCCGTATTCGCTCGCCGAAAACTCACTCGTTTTCCTGGGCAACGCAGCTGTCAAAATCGCTCCGGAACTCGGTCGACCACTCTCTCCGGTATTTCGAAATGGACACCTTCCAGAACAGGATCCGATCGCCCGGCAGGTCTTGTCGATCCTGATTGATACGCTTCTCCCGCCAGCCACACATACAGACGAACGCTGTGGCGTTTCGATTCCGGCATCTGCGTGGCGGCGCCAGAGTTTTAAGACCAACTTCATTCACCAGTTATTATGTTTGCGTGGGTATCATCCTCTGTTGCTGAATCCCGCCGTGGCTTTGGCAATCAGTGAGCTTGCCTCCTCTAACATGACCGGACTCACCGTTGTCGTGGGTGCGGAGTCCGTGGCCTTCGCGATGATGCATCGTGGACGAACGGTTTTTCACTCTCAGTATTCCAAGGGTTTTCGAACGATCGGGCAAAAGTTCGCAGCTGAATTTCATCAATTCGTCTGGGACCAAAACGGAACTCGATTCCTCGATCTCGAAGCAGCATCACAACTGTTGCCGACACTTAAGACGAACTCAACTGATGAGCCAAATAGCCAACAGAAATGGCTGGCCAAATCGATTTTCGAGCTGTTGTTCTCCGCGTGGAATGCACAGTACCTGCGACTCTGCCGAGAGTTGGACGACCCTATTTTCCGAGACGAATTACAGGTTGTCTACACCGGCGGCCCAACGCAATTCGAAGCCTTCCCGGACCTCTTAAAAGCGGTCTTTCAGACAAGCCCGATTCCGATTCGACTCGGCATGTGCCGGCCTTCACAATACGCCCCTTACGGCGTCGCGCGCGGTCTACTGGTTCATGCAGAACTCGATTCCAGTCTCATTAAGTTGGATCGACAAAGCGCTTAGACCCCCGCATTCGATAGGAATTAGCAAGTTTCTTCTCGTCTCAAATCGCCAGCAATGAGCACGAATGTGCGAGAGACGTATTGTCAGAAATATTGGCCCGCAGTCGTTTTCGATTGCGTCATCTGGGTCACTACAAAAAAAGGTGGGAGCTGACATGATCACATCATGCCAGCTCCCGTCCCTCTCTCCCTACGACGCATTTAACTTCAGTGTTTCAAGATGAGGATTACGTTTCTCGGTCACCAGCTATTGCTCTATACACCGCTCGTTAACATCCGTCCGATTTAGCCGTGATCGCTCATGTAGTCGAGTTCTGCCTGGGTGTGGGTCTCAATGACCGCTTGCCCCTGTTTTAGCCGTTTCTGTAGTTCCGCATGACCGGTCAGTTTGTCACCACGTCGCTGTCCGTTTACTAAAACGGTTCCAAGATCGGTAATTTTGACCAGATCGCCTTCGGAAACTTCTCCGCTTTCGACTCCATTAATCATCAGTTTTCCGTTTTCTGAAAGCACGACCAACTCTGGCGAGTCGTACATCAGAGAACCATCTTTGCCTTTGACGATGGAATGATTTCTCAGATCACGATGAATGCTGTAACGAATCCCGTGATGTGTTCCGTTCCAGGTTAAGGCGTTGCATCCAACGAGGGTAACAGCCAGAGTTGAACCAGTAACTAAAACACAAACCAGTGCGAGAGTCGAAAAATTAAAGTATTGAATCAGCCGTTTCATCAAAGGACTCCTCAAACCGCAATGTCGCTCGTCGGCGAGCAATCCATCTCTGAAGCAGTTCAGGAAAAGGTTGGAAGCCGATCCGATCCGTAAATCGGATCGACTTCCATTCCCTCTCTCCCTACGCTGCATACTAACTTCGTTGAATCTTGTTGAACGTTGCTGCTCGTTTCGTCGACACTCGAAATCCTTTTACAAGATTTTCAGACTTGCGACACTCAGGATGGCCAGCAGTGCAGAGCCGATCCAGAATCGTGTGACGATTTTAATTTCGTGCTCACCTTTGAAGACGAAATGATTGTGCAACGGGCTGCACGCGATCAATTTGTTTCCAGTCATTCGAAACCATCCGACCTGAGCAATCACACTCAGCGTCTCGATGACGAAGACTCCTCCGGCGATGACCAGGACTGCTTCCTGCCGTGTCACCAGTGCGGCCAAAGCCAAAAGTGCTCCAATTGGAAGTGAACCGGTGTCGCCCATAAATACTTGGGCGGGATAACAGTTGAACCAAAGGAATCCCATCACCGCACCGACCAGTGCACCAATCACGATTCCAAATTCACCTGCTCCGGTGATGTGCGGAATACTCAGATAGTCCGCCATGACTACATGCCCGGCGAGGTAGGTTAGTCCGATGAATGCCGATCCAACGAAGACCGTACATCCACTGGCCAGTCCATCCAGTCCGTCTGTCAGATTTACTCCGTTCGAAGTTCCGACTAGGACCAGAACACCCCAGGCGATGAATCCAGCACCGAGCCAGATTCCGTGTTTTCCAATCGGCCAGATCAGTTCCAGCCCGTGTGGAGTCTCTTTTTGGGAGAAGTACAGCCAAGTCGCTGCCACTCCACCCAGTATCAGTTGAGTCATGAACTTGTGCCGAGCACTCAGTCCACGTGTTTTCTTATGAACCTTCGTCCAATCATCCACCGCTCCCAGAGCAGCAAATGAGATGGCAACAAAAAGTCCGATTTGAACAAAAACATTCGCAAGGTTGCCCCACACCAAAGTCGAAATCACGACCGACGCGATGATGAACAGTCCGCCCATTGTCGGGGTTTCCTGTTTGTGTGCGTGCAGTTCGTTGAGTCGTTTGGAGGCACTGTCGATTCGTTCTCGACAGCGGGCTTTGAGCCAGCGAATCGCGAACGGTCCAAGTAACAAAGCTGCCAGGAACGAGGTCACAGAAGCCAGTGCGATGCGTCCTGTGAGAAGGATGCGCGAGTCACCAGCAGCGTGCCGCTCCAACTGTTCCGCGAACGGAACCAAGTGGTTCAGCAACCAAGGGATCATGTGAGTTGAATGGATTGAGGAATGGAGAGGGAGGGGAGGTTTTCGAACTCGACCTGAGAAGCCGATTCCGAAATCAGTTGTTGCAGTACACTCGTCTGAACCAGCGAACTTGGCATGTCATTGCTGGCCATGCAAGTTGAGAGGCGTGGTTCAGTCAGTGCACAGGGTGATTTGTCGAAGGGGAAATGTAAAAAGGGATCCTGCTGTGTAGCAGCGAATTTGAGCGATCGACCCAGGAGACCACTCGTAGTTCCGCCTGTGGTGCTTACCGACCCGAGACGCCTAGTGGGACGGTGCTGAGGAAGTCCCGCAACCTCAACAGCAACACAACAGGATCCTCTCGTTCTCTTGGTGTGCGAATGTTGAAAAGTCCGTAGGAAATCTTCGTCTGTTTTCTGAAACGGCCTTCGCGATGCAGCACGAGCCACCGGCTCTAAGCCACTTTTCGCGTTGACGTTTCGAAGTTCGTCTTCATCTGCGGAATCTCTTCCGCGAGTTGTTCAAGGCGAGGCAGGAATGTTTCCATCCGAGTTCCCCGTGAACCTTTCACGAGAACCACATCGTTGGGTTCCAGCCACAGGTTCAAGAGCATCATGGCGATCTCCTGATCGCGTGCGATTCCCAGGCAGCCGGCATCCATGCCATGTTGTCGTGCGCTTCCTGCGACACTTGCTGCCTGTGAACCGATCGCAATGACTCGATCGATCTTCGCTCGGGTGACTTCTTCGCCCAGGAGATGATGGAAATCTTCCGACCATTCTCCGAGTGCGAGCATGTCTCCGGTGAGGAGAATTCGCTTCCCCTCGGTTGTCATGTCCTGCAACGTGCGACACGCGGCCGACATCGAAACAGGGTTGGAATTGTATGTGTCGTCGATGACGGTCCAGGGACCGATCTTCCGCAAACAGCTCCGTCCGGGCATGGCCGAGAACGAATTCAGACCGTTCTGGATTTCGGAATCGGTCATGTCAATCTGTCGACCGATTGCGATGGAAATGAGTGCGGATGTGACGTGGTGTCGTCCTGTGGCCGGAACGTGAAACTCCGATTGATCGACACGAAACTGAACGAGGTTGTTCGAGACCCGAATGTCCTTGGCGACCAGGTCATTCCGGCTGCGTTCTCCGACAAACACGACGGAGCAGTCTGCATTGTCTGCGATTTTGCGAACGTTGCGATCATCGCCGTTCAGAACGACAAAGCCTTCCTTCGGGATACGCTCAATCAGTTCCGCTTTGGTTCGCAGGATGTTTTCGAAGGATTTGAACTCGTCGAGGTGACAGGGACCGATGGCTGTGATGACACCGATCTCAGGATGGACAATCTCAGTGAGATCTCCGATTTCACCCGGCTGCGAAGCACCGATTTCGATCACGCCGAAATCATGGCGATCATCGAGCTGCAGCAGGCTGAGCGGGACTCCAAAGTGATTGTTGAAATTCTGTGGGCTTTCAATTCCTCGAAACTTGTTCGAAAGAACCGAGTGGATCATATGGCGAGTGGTCGTCTTGCCGACCGTTCCCGTGACACCAATGATCAGTGAATCAAATTGACGCCGGTAGGCTTCTGCGAAATCCCAGAAGGCCATCAGTGTATCGGCAACTTGTATTGTTCGTTCGAGGCTGCAACTTTCAGGTTCCACGACTGCCAGCAGCGCTCCTTGCTGAAGAGCTGACTCGACAAACTCGTGTCCGTCAAAGTTGTTTCCTTCCAGTGCCCAGAAGACATCGCCCGCTTGAATTTGTCTCGAATCAATACAAATTCGAGTCACTTCCGGGTTGCCAGCTGGTAAACCGTTGGGAACTCCGCCGATTGCGGAGATCAGGTCATCGACCGCAATGGGTTGCATGTTTCCGCTTCCGAATTGTGGTCTTTTCGATGCGACTCATCAGGCGACCTTCGCCGTTGCTTCGACGCGATGGAGCGTGCGAAAATTCCATTGAATCGCTTCTCGACAAACTGCGACATCGTCAAATGGAAGACGCTGATTGCCGACAATCTGAAATCGTTCGTGCCCTTTGCCTGCCACGAGGACGGCATCACCGCCTCTGGCTTCGCTAATTGCACGCTGGATGGCTTTTCTTCGGTCAATTTCAATGATCGGTTTCACCGACGTTGACGCAAAACCTTCCATGATGTCTTCGATAATCTGTTCCGGTGACTCACCGCGTGGGTTGTCACTCGTGACGATCACCTTATCTGCGGCAGCAGCTGCCACCGCCATCTTTCGACGCTTGAATCGATCTCGTTCTCCGCCAGCACCGAAGACAATTGTTGTCTGTCCCGATGTCAACGGACGAACCGTTTGAATCGCATGCTGAATTGCGTCGTCGGTGTGGGCATAGTCCACATAGACGCTGAAGTTTTGTCCGCAATTGACGGACTCAAGTCGACCGGGAACCGGAGGACACTTCGCAAGACCAGCCTGGATTTCTTCGGTAGTCAGTCCCAAGTGCAGTGCAGCACAAGCAGCTGCAGCAGCATTCGAGACATTATGTTTTCCAGTGAGTGGAATCTCACAATCGAAACGTTCCACTCCGTAATGCATCCGGAATCGTGAACCGCTCGATGAGAGTTCCAAAATCTCGGGGAAGATATCTGCATCGTCAGTCGCCCCGAAGGAAAGGACGCGAACACGCCTTTCTTGCTCCGGGATGAATTTCTCCCAATGCGGGCACTCTGTGTTGACGATCAGGATGCCTTCCGGCTTTAAGTAGTCGATGATTTTGGCTTTGGCTGCGATGTACTGGTCGAGTGATTCATGATAATCGAGGTGGTCATGAGTCACGTTGGTGATGACCGCGACATCCAGTCCAAGTCCTTCGGGCCGTCCTTGTGCCAGAGCATGACTCGACAATTCAATTGCCGCGTAATTTGTCTGGCGATCTCGCATCGCTGCGAGCAGTCGGGCCGTCGTCATCGCATCGGGCGTTGTCAGAGTTGAGGGCTCTGAATGAACGCCGTCGTTGTATTCGATCGTTCCAATCAGACCGGTTGATCGAGAGGCAGATTGGAGAAGGGACCTCAAAATCCACGTGGTGGTCGTTTTGCCATTCGTGCCAGTCACCCCTGCGATTCCCATTCGACGGGAAGGATGACCGTACATGGCATGACAAAGTTGACCGTACGCTTTCCGGACATCTGGAACGATGCACTGAGGAAGTGAAATGTCCGCGAGTGGGTAATCAGTGAGGATTGCCGCGACCCCGCGTTGGAGGGCAAGGGGAATATGATCACGGCCGTGGGATTGTGTTCCAGGAAGAGTGACAAACAGGCAACCTGGGGTGCAATCGTCGGTGTGAGCCGCCACTTCCGAAACGGTAATGTCGGGACAGCCAACGAAACTCGCCAGTGGAATCTCTTTGCGGAGATTCACGGCTCCAGGTTGTCGATGCGGAATCAACATGGAAACAGGGCATCCTGCCCCACAACCTGCCAGGCAGGTTGCGTCGTCCGTGACGAAGTTAAATGAAGGGGAAGGGGCACCGAATGAGTTGTTTTGCCAATCTGTCTGACAGTGTAACCGATTCTGGTGCAAGTGGTTGTGTTGTCAGCGGCGTGTTTGCTGCTGGCCAAGTGAGAGGGATTCTCTCCATTTTCCGAAAACGGTCAAGCAGGCTTTGAAGGAAATTCCGATTTCATCCCCCCACGTTGTAAGTGTTACATCAATCGCCTCGAAATCGCCTCATCTCGCATAATTTACTGAAGAATCGAACCGTTCACTGCGAGGTTTGCCAGAGCGCCGTCGGCGGCGGATCGACGCTCGGTTGGTTTTCGACTGACCGAAACAGACAATAAATCTTTGAAAAAGCGTGTCAGATCACACAGGTTGATGTGTGCTTCTTTCTGACAGTCGCCCCACAACTTCGGAGGATCCGTGTCTGACCTGCCGACAACTCGCTGGAGTTTGCTTCAACGCGTTCAGAACGCGGACGACGACGATGCCTGGCGCGAATTTCTGCAGATCTATCAGTCTGCCATCTATCGATACGCACGCCGAAAAGGATTGCAGCCCGCCGACGCGGAAGACCTTGTTCAACGAGTCTTTGCCAATGCTGCCGAGAAAATGAAGACTTGGCATCTCGATCGCCAAAGTGGTTCTTTCCGTGCGTGGCTGTTGGTCGTCACTCGAAATGCAGTCGTGAATGCGGCGACGCGATCACATCGCCACCATTCTTTGACAAACGTCGACGAACACGCTGTTTCCGGAGGAAAATTTGATTCTGAAGAAGAGGCAGAAATCGAACTCGAATTACGGAGAGCCACATTTCGAAAAGTGGTCGAGAAAATCCGCGACGAATTCTCTGACTCGACGTGGATGGCATTTTGGAGAACAGCTGTCGATGGACATTCGAAAACGGTGGTTGCCAACGACTTGGACATCTCGATCGGCTCCCTCTATGCAGCACGCAGCCGAGTGATGAAACGATTGCGTGAAGGCGTCCTGGCAATGGAGGACGAAACATGAGCGATGCAAAACAAGCTTGTTCCCCGGCCCAACTGACAGCCTTCTTGAATGATGAACTGTTGGAGACCGATCAAGGCACATTCCTCAAACACCTCGACAGTTGCCCATCGTGCCAGAAGCAACTTGATGAACAGTCGGCGGACCAGCAATGGTGGCACGACACCTCCTCTTTCCTTAGTGACGACATTTTTGATTCGGAACTCAAAGAGTCGCTTCCAAGTCCTCCGACAAGGTTCCACAACGATCCAGTTCTTCACTCCGCGATCCCTGGGGTCCTGGATGCTCTGCAACCGTCGGACGATCCCCGCATGCTCGGCCGGTTTGGGGGTTATGAAGTTGTGGGCGTCGTGGGGTGTGGCGGCATGGGTGTCGTCCTAAAAGGGTACGAACCGGCCCTCAATCGATATGTTGCGATCAAAGTCCTTGCTCCTCACCTCGCCATGTCGGGAGCAGCACGTGCCCGGTTTTCGCGAGAAGGACAAGCGACTGCTTCGGTTGTTCACCCCAACGTCGTTTCGATCCACAGAGTTTCTGAATCAAATGGATTGCCCTTTCTGGTCATGCCCTATGTCGCAGGGGAGTCACTCCAACGCCGTATCGACCATGCAGGTCCACTCCCGATCGAAGCGATAGTTCGCATTGGCCTGCAAGTCTGTCGCGGACTCGCAGCTGCTCACGCTCAAGGACTGGTTCACAGAGATGTGAAACCGGCCAACATTCTGATGGAGCCCGACGTTGACCGAATCATCCTCACGGACTTCGGCCTGGCTCGGGCAGCAGACGACGCCAGCATGACACGCACTGGAGTTCTAGCTGGGACACCTCAATACATGTCACCCGAACAAGCTCGTGGAGAACGTGTCGATCAGCGCAGCGATCTGTTCAGCCTCGGAAGCGTTCTCTTCACTCTTTGCACCGGACGACCGCCGTTTCGAAGCGAAACAAGCTATGCAATTCTGAGAAAAATCACAGATGAAACACCCAGACCCATCCAGCAAGTTCGGCCGGAGACTCCCGTCTGGCTGATTCGACTCATCGATCGTCTGCACGCAAAAGATCCTGACGATCGATTCCAAACTGCTCAAGAAGTCGCAGAGCTTTTCGAACAGTGCTTAGCGCATCTTCAACAACCCGATCAAAGTCCGCTCCCCAAATTCCTGCAACGATCGCCGAATCGAAATCGGCGACTGCTGTACTGGGCAGGTGGTTCGATCTTGGCACTTACAGCGATCATCGTTGTGGCAGGGTCCTTCGGGCCGAACTCCGAATCTCCATCTTCCGCGCAACTTGAGCAAACCAAAGCTGCTGCGACACTCGACGGCTTACCCAACATCGAGACGAAACCGCTCGCAGCACCGGAGCTTCTGCCCGATGAAAGCGAACTCTCGATGTCGGCAATTCTCAGCGAGATTCAAGAACTGGAGGGGGAACTCAGCCGTGTCGAAACCCTCCTGAATGAACCCGACGCTGAAAACAAAACCGTGCCTCAATTCAAATTGCCCGAACCACTCCCCAGCCCTCAGGACTAGCGAACATGCAAGCCACGAACTCAAACACATCGAAGCGGCGGTTTTCGCCCACAGCTTCAGCCGTCTCAATTCTCCTCTGCTTGGTCGGAGCTATCCTCGCGCTGAACTTGCGAGACGACGGCCAACTCAATGCGGAACCTCCAGCAACCCTAGTCGAGCGATACACAAGTCCCGCTGCCAAACAGGTGATTACTCCGCAACCCGCTTTTGAGGCCACTCAGCTCACTCAGGCAACACCTCCAGCAGCCCCGTCAGGTTTCTCGGCCCCGAACCTGCAATCCTACCCAGATTCGGGCAACAACGCCTCAGCGAGAAACATTCATCGCGAAATCGCCGAGTTCGATGAATCGCTGTGGGAAACCGAGCAGGCACTTCTGAGAGAGAAGATCACCCAACTCCGACAACGGCTTGCGGAGATTGAGAACAAGTTCCATGAGCGAGAACGACAGTTTCAGGCGACCCGTCGGAATCAAGACTCATCACTCAGTTCACCAGTTGGTCTACCACTTGGTCCACCTCACCTGAACAACCGCCAACCGAGTCCGTCACGTTCACAACAGAGCTCCAGCACTGACCCGTTTGCCCCCGCCCAACCAGTTCAACAGCAACCGGCGTTGCCTCGGACTGACCCTCAAGGACAAGCACCTGACCCCTTCGCGAACTCGCTTCGTTCGCAGCAAGAGTGGAAGAACAGCCCTTTCGACGCGTCGCAACAACAGCAGCCACCGTTTTGGAAATCTGAAGAGCCGACCGCGACTCCACACAAAACCCCATTTCTTGCGCAGGAAATCGAGCACGAAGAAACGATTGAGAATGGAGTTGAACATCAACAGCGGACCGATTTCGCAGACGAAAAATCACGTCAGCTTGCGATCGAAATTCTGGGGCTCGAAGTTCAACGTGCGCAACAACGTCTTGAATCAGCACGGGAAAGCGTTGAGGACACCAGGAATGGAATCTTCTATCATCTGAAGCGTCTCGGTGTGCCAGAATCCCTTCAAAGTGAGTCTCACGAACGGGTCCCCAGCGATTCGCGAATGGAGCTGCGAAAGAGCGAGGAACAGTTAATCGACGCGGAGATCGAACTGAAGCGGGCACTCCTTCAACAACAGCAGGCATTGGCTCAACGCAACAGAAATCAAGAAAACGTTGGAGGGGTCTTCACATTCACACCTCAACAACAATCCCCGCAGCACAGCGAGATTGACAGAGAGTTACTCGTTCTGGATGTCGAGCAAGCGAAATTTGAACTCGAAACCGCCGAGACTGAACTCGAACGTGTTTCAAAGCTCTTCAAAACTGGAGTCGGGACTCAGCAAGATCTCACAGAAGCCGCAAGTCGGAAGCACTCCGCTGAGATTGCACTTCGACGAGCGGAACTCCTTCTAAAACGATCTGATCTTCAACAAGGTTTGCCCGAGGTATTTGTACAACCAAAGCAAAACAGCGAAGATCAAGTTCCTACTCAAGAACCATTGGACGATGCGGCCCCAGAACCGGATGAATCTCCGTCTCTTGACCTCAGCCCATCGGAAGAGCCAGCACCGGAAGACACTGTTCCCGATCAGTATCAAGACACGACTTCCGACACAATTCAGCAGACCGAACTGAAATCCGTTCCGTCGAACGATCTTTTTCCAATCGAACTCTCGCTTTCACCGTAGCTCTGCAGGTTCGAAGGGTTTCGAACAGGGAATTGATGTACTTCGTCAACTCGCGCCAGTAATTGAAATTCGACTCGCAGAGTGATCAGACTCGCGCCTTCGTTTTGCGGCCTTTGACGAAGCTGTTGATCACCATGTTCCCCATGTCCTGAGCATTGCAGGTTGCGCAGATGCCTTTGGAAACGATCGCCATCTGTTCCACAAAGTTGACCAGGCCGTGGTAAAAATAGTCTTCGATCAACGCAAAGCTTGAAATCTGAATTCCGTCGCTTGCACATCGTTTGACTTCGTTCAATGTGTGGCGTGCTGTTTTCTCCGCTGGCGGATAGAGCAGCACGATTTCACGCCCCTCGATGTGGGCTGTCGGCTCACCATCTGTGATGCAAATGATTTGCTGATTCTGTGCTGGTTGGCGTTTGAGAATTCGTCGAGCAAACTGCAAACCTGCCTGAATGTTGGTGAAGTGTTCTGGAACGAATTGAGGCGGTTGATCGAGCGGGATTCGCATGCTGACGTAGGGATCGAAAATGCTCACCTGCTTCGGCGCGGAGTTGAGAAGATCCCGCTCGGTCATCGCAGTGGCATAGGTGTAGAAGCCGACAATTTGCAGGAAGTCGGACTGATACCGGGATCGAACCAGTCCTTGGAGGGCCATGGCCACACGCTTGGCAGCTGCATATTTTCCATATCGCATCATGCTGCCCGACATGTCGATGAGCACAACGGTCGCACATGATGTTTGGTACTCCGTATCGAAGATCTCAAGATCTTCTTCGTGAATCGAGACGGGCGACCCTCCTCCCTGACGGTAAATGGCGTTCTTCAACGTTTCGTGCATGTTCAGATTCGAAACTGGGTCACCGTACTCGTACGGTTTGGATTCCTCAGTTTTCATCTGACCGGGCCCACGAAACTCTGTTTCGTGCCGACCGAGTTTGTCTTTGTTCTGAATCTGAAAGAGAGCTTCGAGTGCCTTGTTCTCAACTCGTTTCAGGCCCTTCGGAGTGACTGAGAACGTGCCATCCCGATCTTTCGAGACGTATCCCTGCTTGATTAATGCCTCGACGACGTCGGGATTCTCATCTTCCCAGTCATTCAGGGATTCGAGAACGGCGTCTCCGTAGTCCATGAGGAACTCGGAGAATTTGTCAAAGAGCTGATCTGCCGACTGCGGAGAAAACTTCTTTGAACCGTCAAATTTTGAATACTCAAACGATGGCATGGTCGACACTCTGAACTTAAAGAATTCGCGTCAGCGCTGACGCTCTTTCAATCACTCTCTGAAGAATTCTTCGTTGAATCACCCGGTGGTTTAGAGGGGTTTTCCTTCGAAGCTTGTTTCCCTTGAGGACTCTTGTTGGCCCCCGCTTCTCCAGATGCCCCGTCAGATTTGCGACGTTTCTTCCGTCGTCGAGACCGCGATTTGGCGTTGGGTTGAGCGTTGCCATCGCGACTCTTTGAATCGGAAGACGAGGGTTTACGCGACCGTCTCTTTGACCGCTCCCCGGGAGCCTGCTCCTTCGCGACAGTCGACTCCGATGCCGGTTTAGGATGTGTTGACTCTTCCTTGTCTTCAATTGCACTCGGTTCGACTGCGCCGGCTTCCACTTGAGGTTCCGAATCAGCTTCCGTCACTTCAACCGAATCTTGACTGACTTCGTTGCGAGGAGATTCGCTGGCAGTTGCTTCTTCTGACTGCTCTGATGCATCCGCAGTAACGGCTTCGCTCGGCTGAGACTCGGTCGATGCAGCTGCCGCTGTCTGAGAATTCTCGATTGAGGGTCCGCTCCCAGGTTCTTCGGGAAAGTCGTCTTCTGTGACGTAGCAGTCGGACTCGCTCAGCTCAGGACGAACGAACCGCTTCGGCTCGACAAGTCGCATAAAGAAGTTCCCATCCTGGCAATGGCAGCGGACAGACGTGTGGCGGGCGTCGACTTTTCGTTCATACCCGCACTCCGGACACTTCCAGAGTCTCCGGACGTCGTATCGAATTCTCACAGATGGGCCACGCATACAGGTCCTTATGTTATCGCAAGATGGGAATTGCGGATGTCTGAGTGAAAGTTGAACCTCGCTCAGTTGGAATTCAGTTCATGATTGTACGCAATCCGCTACGATTCGGCGAACCGCGTTCAATGACGGATTCTCCAACAACTCCCGAACCGCCTGACTTCAAATGAATTTGAAATCCATCTCCCAGCTTCACGGAGAAGACTGAGGGATGAGAAAACGTTTGAAACCAGTCGCCAAAACGAAACGCCATGGGTTACCGAAATCTTAAAGACTGCGTCGTCGATCTCGAAAAACACGGACATCTGGTTCGTATCTCGACACCCATTGATCCGCATCTCGAAGCTGCCGAAATCCAGCGGCGTGTCTATCAGGCGGGCGGACCGGCACTGCTGTTTGAGAATGTCCAGGGATGTCAGTTTCCGATGCTCAGCAATCTGTACGGCACGATTGAGCGAACACGGTTTCTGTTTCGCGACACACTCGATCTCGTGAAACGTCTTGTCGAAATCAAGATCGACCCAGCCGTCGCGATGAAAAATCCACTGAGGTACGGGCGAGCTTTTCCCGTCGCGTGGGCGATGCAGCCCAAGTACGTTTCGAACGGTCCACTGGCGCAGAATCAGACATCTCTCGATCAACTTCCGCAACTCGTGAGTTGGCCCGACGATGGAGGACCGTTCGTCACACTGCCGGCGGTTTACTCGGAACATCCCGCTCATCCGGGGTGGCAGAAATCGAACTTGGGAATGTACCGAATCCAGATGGCTGGAAACGATTACACGCCAAATCGCGAAGTGGGTGTTCACTACCAGATACATCGAAGTATTGGCGTTCACCACTCCGCTGCAATTCGTCGCGGTGAACAATTAAAGGTGAACATTCTCATCGGCGGACCACCGGCTCTTCCATTGTCGGCGGTCATGCCACTTCCGGAAGGACTTTCTGAATTGACGTTTGCGGGAGCACTCGGCGGTCGTCGCGTTCGAATGATTCGCAGGAAAGATCATCTTCCACTGATTGCTGAGGCGGACTTTTGTATTTCGGGAACCATCGATCCGCAGCGACTGAAACAGGAAGGGCCGTTCGGAGACCACCTCGGCTATTACAGCTTGCGACATGACTTTCCAGTTTTGAAAGTCGAACGCGTCTACCATCGGACCGGGGCAATCTGGCCGTTCACGGTCGTCGGTCGACCGCCGCAAGAGGACACCTCATTCGGAGAAATTATTCACGAGATCACCGGCCCAGCAATTCCATCGGTCTTGCCCGGAGTGAAGCAAGTCCACGCGGTCGATGCTGCGGGTGTGCATCCATTGCTTCTGGCCATCGGAAGCGAACGGTATGTCCCTTACGCTGAAGAGCGAATCCCTCAAGAGATTTTGACTCAAGCGAATGCAATCCTTGGACAGGGACAACTTTCGCTGGCCAAATACCTGTTCATCGCTGCTGAGGAAGATGCGCCGGATCTGAACCTGCACGACATCGACAAGTTTTTCCATCACATGCTGGAGCGAGTTGATTGGCGTCGCGACTTGCATTTTCAGACAAAGACCACGATCGACACACTCGACTATTCCGGAGATGGTTTCAACGCCGGCTCGAAAGTCGTCGTCGCGGCGGCGGGAAAGCCTGTGCGGGAGCTTTCGCGAGAGATTCCGGAGTCGCTTCGACTCCCATTCGGATTTTCGACACCGAAGGTCGCGCTTCCCGGAGTTCTGGCAGTCCAAGCTCCAAGGTGCGAAAGAGCTGACGATCACGTTCTAAAAGCGTTTTGTGATCAGCTTTCGGCTGGCGACCCCATCAACCGATTTCCGCTGTGCGTCCTGGTCGACGATTCAGAATTCACTGCCCGGTCGCTCAACAATTTTCTGTGGACCGTATTCACTCGGTCGAACCCGGCAGCTGACATCGATGGCATTGAGAGCTTCATCGAGAATAAGCACTGGGGCTGTCGCGGGTCTCTGGTGATCGATGCCCGAATAAAGCCAAAGCACGCCCCGCCGCTGACTGAGGACCCTAAAGTTACAGCCAAAGTCGATGCTTTGGCTCAGCAGGGTGGACCACTGCACGGAATCCTCTAACGGTCCACCCGATTCAACGAAGAGATCAGGGCTTAGCGACCTCGCAACTGACTTCGGTCGTAATAGCTTCCGGTGTTGTTGAAGTGGTTTCCAGGATTGAAGAAGTGTGCCCGGTGACCAGTTGGCTTCAACTGATCGTCAGCCAGTTGTTCTTCTCGTTGTCGCAGGACGGTCACGTCTTTTTCCAAACCTTGGATCAGACCGTAATTGGTTCGGTTCGCCTGACGAAATTCTCGTTCCGGAAGAATTCTCTGGTAGTAACTCAATGCTGAGTTAAAGCGACCGTTTCCGAGAAAGAGAAACGGGCTGGTCGTTGGTGTCAGGTGTGGCCGCAACGGTGCAGGCGCAATTCTCGTTTGCGCAGCTGCAAATTTTCCGGACAACATCACGATTGCGATGACGAACAGATAGCTTGTTTTTCTCACCATGATGTCAGTCCCTTCATTGAATTGGACAACGATTGACAATGCTGCCAGTGAATTCTCAAGTGAGAACGGTTCATGACATTATTGCATGTGCGCGAGCCGATTTCTCACCTTAAAATCATTTTCGTGTCTTCTGAGAGCTCTACCGGAACGATTTCCCGTGACGATGTCTGCGTTCCATCAAGCATGACGCCGCTCTTCGATGATGCTCATGATTCGGAAATCGACTCAATCTTCCGATCTCAAAATCACGACTTTGAAAGTACTCGACGCGGTCTACTCAAACACAGGTCCCAATCGTGGCATTGTGCTCCGGATGGGAAACGCTGGAAGTTCGACAGTTGTGTGCAAGATGTGGAATTCGTTCGACGCGCGAGGTGTTCCCTCGATTGTGGCAAACCCTAATTCGTCGCCAGGAGCTGGCGCCGGTTTGGAGTATCCGGGACGATTCCCGTGACGGGCATGGACGACCGTCGGCCGATTGTCTTGGAGACGAACGAAGCCGACGCGTTCTATTGTCGTTCGTTGCACTGTCGTTGGCTGTTGCACACTCGCAACGAGATTCTCTTCAGGCTGTGGAGCTCTCGCCTTTCCCTGATAGGGCAACTCTTCGAGTTTTAGGACGATTGGCATCTCCGACTCTCGAAAGTCGACGACTGAAACCGCACTCGCCGAGGAGTCCGGAAATGTCGACTGCGGAACCTGCGACGGAAAATCCCGACGAGGCTGCGGGATCGCAGTCGTTTGTGGGTTTACGCCTGTCGCCTCTTGAGGCGGAGCTAATGTGTGACGTCCGGTCCGAAACAGCGGAACAGCCATTCCGGTCTCGGCAGGAGCTGCCTCAAAAGCAGGTGCTGGCGGTGCTCCCGTGGGGACTTCTGTCGGAACTTCCGGAGAGTCCAGTTGAACAGGAGGACTCGCTGGAATGGACGGATACTGTGGAACCGAATGTCCCCCCGATGGGACCGACTCGATCACTTGTCCTGGAGGACAGATCCGAGACCCTTCGTAAGGAGAGCGGCTCCACTGAGTCTCGAAGTATCCGTAGTTGCAGGTGTTGTCGGGAGTCACCACAGGGTTCAAGAACCACCGGTGCCAGGTATGCCACGCTTCCACTCTCGCTTTGCGTTTCGGCATCGATTTGTTGTGAATCCGATCGTAGTCGAAGAATCGACTGATAGGACCACTCTCCTCGTAATATTGCACTTCGGTGTCGCAGGCTTTGTCTTTAGAGAACCAGCCGAACAGATCGCCCGCCTGCAGGGGAAGAGTATTCCATCCCACAGCACCGAGCACAGAAGCAGTAATCACAACTTTTTGCAGTCGCATGATCGCGGACCTTCATTTCAGGAAAGCTTCAGCCGACAGTTTTTCGTTCAGGAAAGCACAGCAGGCGACGAAAGGAGTTTCGATGTTGTTCTCGCAGATCCGCATGAACAGTGACGGCAATTTGCTGAGTCAGACAGCTCTTGCGGGTCTGCGATGGAAACCCTCTTGCTCTAGAACCCGCCGCCTCCCTGGTTGCCAATCTGGTAGAACGAATCCCATGTTGAATCCCCGAGGAGAATCACACCGAAGACACGTTCCACTGGAGAGATGATCTTCGCGAATGTGTTGTCCAGCTTGATCAGGCGGTCGGCCTGAATGTAAATCCGGTCACCCGGCATCAGCTGGTAGTTGGTTGCGGTCACACCCTCGGCAGCAATTTCACGCCAGTTCACCGGGAGAATTTGTGCGACTCCCATCCCTGCAGGAGCTGGACGTGCGACCCAGATGTTCTTGGACGACACCTGAGAGAGTCCTTCAATCTGAGCAACCGCATCGAGAACTGTTTCGTTTCCGGTCGCAGGCAGTCGAATCACCTGCTCACCATAACCGCCACCGTCGGTGATCACGTAGTAGCTCTTGCTGTTGTACGCGAGAACATCCACGTTCACTTGCGGTTGATTCAGGTGCGGTTTCAGGAACGCTTCAACCACCATTCGAATTTCGTCGACAGTCATCCCGGAGACGTACACGCTTCCGTACGATCCCAGCGAGACAGTTCCGTCGGGACGAATCAGATGTTCCCCGCCGACAGGTTGTTTGGCGTTGATATCGATCAGTTGCAGGCTCACCTTCGGCTCTGCCAGATCGTTGGATGCAACAAGATGGTCTTTGATCAACTTCTTGGCGTCTTCTTTACTCAGACCGGCCACCTTGACGGTTCCGTAGAACGGTCCAAGGTCGACATTTCCTTCGAAGTCGATCAGGAAGTTCCCATTGATGTCTTTGAACGAGCGTTCAACATCAATGACAGCGCGAACTTCGTCGATCGAGTCCGTCTGGGTCAGGATCTCCCAGGGAAGACCGTAAGCGACCTGCAGGAAGACGGTATCGCCCGGCATTAACAAGCTGTCGGGGTGCCGAATGTTGTCGATCGCCTCGATGATCAAAACGTCCGGTGGAGCGACGCGGTATTCTGGCAGCGACATCATCTCCAATTCTCTTGGGATGCCCTGCGTTACGTAAGGTTGGCTCTTCACAGTGTGTGCACAACCCGAGAAGACCATACACGCCAATAGGAGAAGTCGAATCCCCAAGTGCATCTCAATCACCTCAATCCGTTACACGGCTGACAGACAACCCTCACAATGGGTGAAGGCGTCGGGCCTGATGGAAAGGACCTCACTCATGAGAGTCCTGACGTTGCTTGAGGAATCGGTACAACACGCTTCAGCGGTACAGTCCATTCAGATAGAACCCCGATCGTGATGTGATCTTTGTATTGGACGTGCGCGTTAATCCGGTTACGTCAACCAGGGTGCTTGCGAAGAATAGGAAAAGTTGTTTCTCGACGGGCAAAGAGTAACCGTACCCGATGGCTCATACTGCTTCGGTGACCAACTCATCACCTAAAATCTATGCAGTGTTACAGTTACGCATCGACAGCGATCCCCGCTGGACCGCGTGCAGTCCCATTTGCGTGGCCCCGGTTCTTTCGGACGAATCATCAGTTAACGAAGAATTCCTACAGTCATCACAATTTCTTTCCTCAAACCATCTTGACTACCCAGAGGAGACAGTCTTCCGCATTCGCAATCAATTCTCTAACCACTCAGACATACGAGGAAATTCATGCTTCCAAAACTGTCACTCAGCCGACCGACAACCACACGCCGTAAGAATCAATCAGTTCGTGAAACTGAAAGTCTCGAATCGCGAACACTTCTGTCTGCGGTCATGGTGACTTCCTCAGCAGATAGTGGTGATGGTTCGTTTCGCGACGCGATCGAGCAGGCCAACGCCGATTCATCGATCACCAAAATCAAGTTCAAGAATTCCGTCGATCTCGTGAATCTCGAGTCGACTGTCGAATTCACCGGGGCTCAGGATCTCAAGATCGATGGCAAGAACGTCACGCTTCAGACAGTCGGAGATGACATCGGACAGTTCAATCTGTTCGAGTCGACGGGGAATGCGAATCTCAGCCTGCAGAAGATGACACTCATCGGCGGACTCAACGGCATTTACGTTCCGATCTCGGCAGATGCGGAAGGAACTGTGTCGTTTGAAGGAAAGAACCTGACAGTATTGGATAGCGACCTGTTCGGATTGCACATCGCCGATCAGCTGAACGATTCCGATGCGAGCATTGAGCTGAAGCTCAACAAGAGTAACTTCTTTAACAACGGAATCGGTGACCTCGACTACGACGGTGTCCGGGTCGACGAGGGCGGGGAAGGGGACATTTACGCGGAGATCAAGAACTCCCGAATTGACGGAAACGGTGGTGATGGACTGGAACTCGACGAGCGAGGAGATGGAAGCGTCTACCTGACTGTCAAGAACTCCACTTTTGATGACAACGGGTTCTTCAACGAAGCTGATCTCGATGATGGTCTCGACATCGACGAAGCTGGGGATGGCGGAATTTATGCTTCGATCATGAAGACGAGCCTGAGCTACAACTACGACGAAGGTCTTGACCTGGATGAAGAAGGGGAAGGCGACGTCGAATTGATGCTTAAGAAAGTCGACGCAAGTTGGAACAACGACGAAGGCATCAAACTTGACGAAGAACAAGACGGAGACGTCTACGTCGACTTCAAAAACGTCCTCGCATTCGGAAACTACTACGAGGAAGGAATCGCCATCGAAGAAGCTGACTTCGGCGACTTCTTCGCAAAGGTCCGAAACGTTGACGCCAGCCAAAACGGAAAAGATGGCATCGACTTCACCGAAACCGGTGAGGGAGACTTCTTCGCAGACTTCAAGAAAGTTCAGGCATTCGACAATGCCGAGAACGGCGTCAAACTCGAAGAAGAAGATGAGGGAACCCTCAACGCTTCTGTGAAAAAGATCGTTTCAGAATTCAACGGCGAATACGGTTTGGCGGTCTATCAGGAAACAGTCGACTTCGACAGCTATGGCCTCCTCCTTCTTCGCCAAGCTTCGCTGTTTGACAATTACCTCGGCGACCTCGACACATGGGATGTTTACGTCGAATAGCATGTTTTGGCGAGACAGCACTTATCGCACTCGCCGTGAACGGCCAACACAATTCAGAAAGAGTCATTCTGTTCGTGCAGAATGGCTCTTTTTCGTTTCAATTGCTGGTGGTGCAAGTCCTCTTGCGGGCTGAGTTCGACGGGATACGATACGCTCAAACCAGAAGTCGATGACTTCTCGAGGTACAGACACTCATAATTTGACTTCTTTTTTCATGCGTTGTTTCGTCCAGTGAATCGAAAAACGCTCAAGTCGCAGACACTGCACGGATCGGGAGTTGCTTTGTTCGACCGCCTCGCCCATTGGAGAAAACAAGCCCGGCTGATTATCAGAAAGTCTGAATCGCTCCAGAATCGCACTTCTCAAGAACTGGCAACTCTGGCTCGTGAGATGAAGTGGAAGGCACGGTCGGGAGTGTCGCTTGCTCAGATCCTCCCGGATGCATTTGCGCTCACGATTGAAGCATCCCATCGCGCTCTCGGCAAACGCCACTACGAAGTTCAGGTGATGGGAGCCCAGGCGATTTTCGAAGGGCACATTGCCGAAATGCAAACCGGTGAAGGAAAAACGCTCACCGCGGTCCTGCCTGTCGCATTGCGTGCGTTTGTCGGGAAGGGAGTTCATGTTGTCACAGCAAACGACTATCTCGCCGCTCGTGACGCTGAGGAAATGGGGCGAGTCTACGAACAGCTGGGACTGACGACCGGTTGCGTCACACAAGAAAAGAGCGATTCTGAACGCCTCGAAATGTATGCTCGCGACATCACATACGGGACCGCCAGCGAGATGGGATTCGATTTTCTTCGAGATCGAATCAAAAAGGGTGCTGACTCCGGATTGATATCCAATCGAAAGATCTTCACCGAAGAGAGCGAATCTTCCATGCCGGTTCAGCGCGGCCACTACTTCGCGATGATCGACGAAGCGGACAGCATCTTGATTGACGAAGCAAGGACTCCATTGATCATCGGAGTTCAGGAGAAAAACAAAGACGCCGTCATCAGCCTTTATCGATGGTGCCGCACAGCGATCAAGCGTCTTGAAATCAACAGCGACTATCTATTCGATCAACAAAAACGAACTGTCTTCCTTACAGAATCCGGATGCCGCCACGTCACGCTCATGTCCAAACCCGTGCTGTTGGACACGATTGATACCGAGCAGATTTACCAGCACATCGAGAAAGCACTCACTGCGGAACTCGCCTTCGAGAAAGACCGCGACTACGTCATCGATGATGGAGAGATCGTCATTGTCGATGAAGGAACCGGTCGCAAGATGGATGGACGCAAGTGGCAGGAAGGTCTGCATCAAGCAGTCGAAGCGAAAGAGCGACTCGATCTGACAGAGTCGACCGGCGCAGCAGCTCGAATTACGATTCAGGCACTGTTTCGTCACTACGAACATCTGGCAGGCATGACAGGCACAGCGTTGCAGGCGCGAAGCGAATTCAAACGCGTTTATGATCTCAAGGTCTCTGTGATTCCAACGAACCGTCCGTGTATCCGGACCGGGAGCCCAACCCGAGTCTTTGTTGATCAAGCGTCAAAATTCAATGCCGTCCTGGCGGAAGTCAAAACGTACATCGTGGGTGGTCGTGCCGTCTTGATCGGAACTCCATCCGTCGAAGCGTCCCACGCACTTTCGGTCAAGATGAAAGAAGAGAACCTAACTCACACAGTTCTCAATGCGCTCTACCACGAACAGGAAGCGGAGATCGTCAAACAGGCAGGGCAGCGCGCCAGAATTACCATCGCGACGAATATGGCAGGCCGCGGAACGGACATCCTTCTCTCGGAAGAAGTTCGCAAAGCTGGCGGACTGCATGTGATCGCGACAGAAATGCACAGTTCCAAACGGATTGACCGCCAGTTGATTGGACGATCCGCCAGACAGGGCGATCCGGGAAGCTATCAGTTCTTTCTCTCACTCGACGACGAATTGTTGCGAGTTATGAAGCCATCGCAGCTGCAGTCTTTTCGACGCAGAGCGAATCCGAATTCCATCGGAGAGCTCTCCTCAAGCTGGGTTCGCCGGTTTGAATCTCTGCAAGAGAATCTGGAGAAGAGACATGTTCTGCTGAGGAAACAGCTGCTGAAGTTTGACAAAGATCAGAAGAAGAAGTTTCGGCAAATGGGACTCGACCCGTATCTTGAAGTCGCTGAAACTTAGCACTTCGAAATTCAAAGAAGGCGTCGCATCTTGAGCTCATTTAGGTCCGCGATAAACATCAGCGATCTACAGAGTTTTGAGGTAGTCGAGATACTGGCGATCGAGCGTCTCAAACGGAATCTCTAGTAGCTGCTCCATCGTTTTCGTATTGAGGCGAACTCGATCATCAGGGCTATAAATCTGCGACAGGTATTCCATGAACGCGTCGCGATAGATGCCTCCCTCGTAGTGCAGGAAGAAGTGGCACAACCCGGTCGCCTGGCTGTAATAAGCATGCAGGACATCGTTGTCCTCGGGGCGCATAAACTCGCGTTTGCCCATCACCATGAATCGTCGCATGGGGATGTAATACAGCTCTTCGAGAGCTTTCTTTCTCGCCCAGTAGATGCGGGGGTGTTCGGGATCACCGATCGAGAGTGCTTTTGCAGATTGTTCGAAGCCCGATGGGTCTGATGCACTTTCGGTCGTTTCAAAGGACTCCATGTAACAGGGGAAGCCTTCGATCACCCAGAAGTGATAGTGTTCGCCCACCTCGATCGTTTTAGAACTGCTTTCGCCTAGCAACTGATGGGTGACTTCGTGAAACATCGTTTCGATGTTGCTTTCCTTCGCTTCCGGATCGTCAACGTGGAAGAAGTAAGCTGTTCGTGTTCGTGGAAGATAGAACCCGTTCGCAATTTCGATTCGGCTTTCGATCGCCTTCAGTTCTCTGATGAACTCGTCTTTGTTTCGGAAGTACGCGATTCGATGCGGATCGCGCCGAACTCTTGATGGAGAAGCAGCCCCGTTGAAAAGTCGCTGCATCTGCTGAGGCGTGCTGAAGATCGCTGTGAAGTGTTCCATGAAGAACTGGTGGAACATTTCGAGGTTCCGCCCGAGTTCGACGCCCCGTTCCAGCGAGTGATTCGTTTGGATCAGAAAATTCTCGGTCTCGATCTCCCAGGCGTTCTTGAACTCGCTCCGCAGAATCTTCTCTCGCTCGGCGCTAATCCATTTGCCCTTAAAAAGTCGTTCACCGTTTTCGTAACGACTGACGTTCTCGCTCGCAATCCATCCAAACTGAGGGTGATCAACGAAGCCTTTCAACTTCATGCGACGGGCAAACGGAGTCGTCCAGCGGTCGTCATCCTGAACGTATCCGAGCAACTCTCTGGCATACCGATGATCGGGATCAAAGTACAAAACGTGTCGGATGAGTTGAAATGCCAAACTCGGATGCCGAGCTTCGATTGCTTCTCGGGCGAGTCGATACAACTGGATCGCATGATCCTTCTCGACTGCCTGAAGTTTGATTCGCCACTGCTTTTGAATCGGGTTAAGATCTCGCGGAAGCGGAGGGGCCATCTGCTCCGGAAGTTCTCGAATATCAAGAGCGGACCGCTGCGAGTATTGCGCTCGGTGGCGAATTCGTTCAGCGTCGGTCAAGTAGCTATTTTGCTCGCAGAATTGAGCGATCGATTCCATTTCCTCAGCGAATTCCGTGTGAATGGCTTCAAATCGCGTGAAGAGCCTCTGCAGCCGATCGTCTTTCGCGACTGCTTGAGCCCCGAGCAGATGAATCGCAATCAGCGAGAGGAGGAGTGCCAGGCAGCGGCCGTGGAGGATGGAACTTTTCATGGAGAAATCCTACGTCGATGACTCACTCTCGAAAAGATGAATGCTCCCGAAAGACTGGCTGCCCGCTTCGAAATTCTCGTACTGCGCAACTTCTGATCGTGACTCGAAGGCTTCTTTGAGAGAATGAGAGCCTTTGAGACAGGAGCTGATCCATGAATCCATTTGTTCAGAAGTGATCGAGCGCAACTGTAGAACCAATTACTCCCGACCCTGAACAGAAGCTGGTTGTGTTTCTGGGGCGGGGGCTGCAACTGGTCGAGCATAGCGGACCCGTTGCATCTGCTGGCTGCGGTATTGCTGAAGTGGTTCCACCAAACTCGAATCGAGAAACGCCTGACGATTCTCCCATTCGTTCGGACGAACACTTGCCTCGGCACGCAACTCTTCCATCATCTCGATTGCGGACTCGATCGCGTCGAGGCAACGTTCGGTGTCGACGAGTTCGTAATCCTGCTGGCTGGCATCAGTTGCTTGCCATCGGGTCTGCCACCGCATCCGAAGGACATCGAGGAGACCATTCAGATGATCCCACTGTTCCGTAGGAGTGAGTGTCTCGAGTTTGCCGTCGGTCACGAGAGCGATTGTGTCGCAGACATTTCGAACCGAGCGATCTCGCGGAGATGAGTAGTATATTGAGTGCAACAGGTAGTCGAATTTCTTTGTCTCAATTTCTTCACTCTGTACACGTTTCAGAAGCTGAATCGCTTCATGTCGAGCAAACGGAGAGACGAGTGGATCGAATGGCTGAGTGTGGCGGACGAGTGTGTCGACATCGTCTTCGGACAACTCGGTTTCTTTGGTCAACCGGCCCAATGTCACCAGATAGTCTTTGCGGTTTTGGTCTTCCGGATGCAACTGGTTCTTCAACCCGCCGTGAGCGACCTGCATGATTTTCGATCGAGGTCGATCTGAGAGTTTCTGCTTAATGGCTGCTCGGTATCCCCACACATTGTCAGGCTGTGTATCGACGACTTTTTGGGCCAAACGAATATCTTCCAGTCGCTGTGAGATTTCGGTCGCAATCGCGGGATCATCGATTCGTCCGCTAAAGAGCTCACCGTGCTGAGCGAGAAGCTGTCGAGACAAACTCATCTTGTCATTCCAACGAGCGATCTCCCAAGGCAAAGCAAACGAAGCCAGCGGCCAGTCGACATCATTCGAAGAACCTTCTGAAGAAGTCAGCTTGTCCAAAGCCTCTGCATCGAGAGTTCCTCGCGTCGCAGCAATCGCCCAGTCCCACGCCATGCCTGCCAGGACTCGCCGCGAATGCGAAGTCTGCAGGCGTTCCAGAACTTGTTCTGTGACGAGTGGCTGATCGGATTGTGCTCCGATCAACAGAAGCTCACCGGGAACAGTTTCTGTGACAAGCAAATTGGGAAAGACAGACTGAAAAGCTTTCAGCACGCTGGTGAGAGTGTCAGGTCCAATGTCGTAATACGAGAGTCGTTGGCAATAGAATCCATCATCAGCCAGATGACGACGAGCGTTCGAGAAGTAATCCCTCGTGAGCAGCCCGACCCCGCGTGTGTTTGCAATAATGCTGTTCGGGCAAACAATGACATCGTATTCGCGAGAGTGTTGAGTCCGAACTGCCTGCAGCAGATTTGATCTTAAGATTTCGTAGCGTTCTTTCGAAAAGTCTCCCGATTCAAATGCCTTCTCAAGCTGACCCTCGTGTGCGTCATCAGCCACGATCGTGACCGACATGAGAGGGAAGTATTCACACGTCTGAAGCGACGTTTGATGCATTCCGAGGATCAGAACATCTTCAGCCGCTGGATGCATGACCAAAGGAAACCAAACAGGACAAACTTCCGCAGCACTATGCGGACATCGTTCCGGTTCGAGTGAATAAAGCCCGGATGGGATTCCATTCGTGCGAGTGACAAGTTGTTCGCCGCGATGTTTCCACAAGCTGGTGCGTCCTCGAAGAGTTTCCCACTCTTCAGCCACACGTCCATCGTCGAGCCAGGCGAGTTGCTCGAAAGGAACTCCGCTGCGTGCTGCGAGGTAAGAACTTCCCGAGTAGAGAGTCTTTTCTGTGACAGCTGTATCGAGCCGCGAACTCAGAATCAGAGCACCAAGAGCAAGTACCAGAGTGAACGCAGCGCCCGCTGTTTGAACAGACCATCGCTTCCGAAGTGTTTCGAAACTGAAAGCTTTGCGAACGCCCATGATCGAGGCGACAGCCACTACGAGAAGAAGATTGGTCGAACTGGACAAGCCATTCGAAAACGCGAAAAACGCCCCCAACCATGCTGCCGACAGCAGCCACTGCTTGAACGTGGAATGCTTCGCGGATTCATCGTTAGAAATCGCACTCGAGAGAACCCATCCGATCGGAATCGAGAGCGCTACGAGCAACCCCGCTCTTGCCAGAAACAAGACGAACGGACTTGAGAGGTAAATTGTCGACTGAAACGCCGTCCAAACGATCCATGGATACCCCAGAACGACCAGACTCGCCCAAATCGCGAGTGTCATCCAGCGACCAACCTTCGGAATCGCGGGAAGAAGAGCTCCCATCAACAATCCAGAGACCAGGCTGAATTCTGTAATGAGATTCGGAACGATGATCTGCTGACTCAGGAAGTACGCGATCGAGATCGCACCCCCGCAGACAAAGCAAAGCAGCAACGATTCCCAACCGGAAACAACTTCAGTTGCAACGACGCTTTGATCCTCTTGAGTAGTTTGTTCTCGTTGTGGACGCCGAAGCAACAAAACTCCGGAGGCGAGGCAAATGATTGCAGCCCCCCAGACAGGAAGCGCCCAACCGCCGGGGAATCCGATCATCAACGGACCGACCACTCCGACACAGGCAATTCCGGAGAGAATTCCCCGGTTTGAAGACTGGTCATCAGAAAGAACCATTCCAACGCCAGCAACCGCAGGAAACACCAGGAATGCTGCGATGGAAATTAAGGCCAATGGCCCCCAGACCGGATGCGAGACCGTTTCGACAGCGACACTATTCATCGCGGCATCGATGCTGGAAGCAACCCACGGCTGCAGGAACACCCACGTTGCAATAATCCACAGTCCCAAACTTTGTCCCAAGCTGCTCTTACGATCAGTTTTGAAGACCGGAAGCTGTGCGAAAAACGCTGCGATGGGAAGAGCTGCGAAAATTCCGAGCGTCGTTTCCCACGTGGAGCCGTACCTGACCCACAATCGTCCGATGAGCAGAACGAATAAGATGCCAATGGCCCATCCCACGACAAATCGTGAGATCCATGGACTGATTTTTTGAATCGTCGCTTGTTTTTGCCAGCGAATCATCGGCATCCCTGCCATTAAAAATGAACTCATGGCCGCAATCAGTCACCGGATCAGTCCGGCAGAAATTGCGAAAAAACGTCAACAACCCGGAATCTATGGAATGGCGGGAAAATTGGGCAAGGTCATTCTGCGGTGCGAGACTCGTTTCCCATATGGGCAGATCGATTTCCGAGAAAACTCATGAACGTTGGCGTTCTGGTCGTCATCTAGATGACATTCTGAATCGCGGATCGATAATCTGAGCAGATTCTACTTCTCCAACGAAATGAATCTTCGATGAATGCCCCCTCGCCGCTTCCCGTCGCGACTCTCAAGCCACGCAAGGCACTTCCATTTTTCTGTCAACATCCCTGGGTTTACGACTCCGCGATCAAGCGAATTTCCGGTTCGGTGAACACCGGCGATGAAGTGATCGTCCGTGCGAACGACGGCCAGTTCATCGCGAGAGGGCTGATCAACCCAAACAGCAAGATCCGAATCCGCCTCTACAGTTGGGATGAATCCACACCTCTTGACGCATCGCTTTGGAAATCCCGCGTCCACCATGCACTTCAGCTTCGCGAGCACTTATTTGGCGATACCCCGACATCGAAAGCTTGCCGACTCATCTTCAGTGAATCGGATCGACTGTCTGGGTTGACCGTCGACCGATTCAATGATTGGCTGGTCGTGCAGTGGACGAGCGCAGCTCTTGAAAAACATCAGAAAGAAATCATCGATGCTCTCGTCGAGGAAGTTTCTCCGAAAGGAATCTGGCTCCGCACAGAGAAGGGGATCAAAACGCTTGAAGGACTCGATATCGATGACGGTCTCATCTGGGGAGAAGAACCTCCTCGTTCCATGACGATCGAAGAGAATGCACTTCAATTTCATGTCGATCTCATCGAAGGGCAGAAAACCGGATTCTATTTTGATCAACGGGAAAATCGACGCGTCATCCACGACCTGGCTGCGAAGGCTCATGTCCTAGACGTTTGCACATATACAGGAAGTTTCGCGTTAAACGCTGCTTCCAATCCGCAGTGCGAATCTGTGCTCGCGATCGATTCTTCTCCTTCAGCACTGGAATTGGCTCAGTCCAATGCCGATGCAAACGGCCTCGCCAGTAAAGTGACTTTTCAGCGATCGGATGCGTTCGACGGAATGTCTGAGCTGGTCGAACAAGGACGTAAGTTCGATCTCATCGTTCTCGATCCTCCCAAGCTTGCCCGCACTCGTGGCGGACTGAAGAGGGCAGTGAAAGCGTACATCCGTCTCAACAGCCTGGCGATTCAGCTCTTACAGCCTGGCGGGTTTCTCCTGACGTGCAGCTGTTCCGGACACGTTTCCCCGACAGATTTCTTCCAGATCATTGCCCAAGCGAGTCTTGAAGTTGGTAGACCGGTCCAGATACTGCAGGAACTCGGACAGGCTCCGGACCACCCGGTGATCGCAAGTTGCCCAGAAACGTCCTACCTGAAAGCGTTTCTTTGCCGAGTCATCGGTTAAGCGAATCGAAAAACGATCGCGAGCCCGGTAGAAAGTCTGCAGCCCTATTCTTGAAGTGTCCTCCCTTAACAACCAAAATAGTCAGGTGAGGACCATCAACCAATTGATCGAACGTCATTCCAGTCCGTGCTGAAGCTTGGAGTTGTCGGGATCAACTCGTTGGACCGGTAGACTCATCCCACTTTTGCGACTCATCAGGCTCGAAAGATCAGCGTGCGAGTCTTCGCCATGCGGAGTTGGCACGCAAAGGAATTTTGAAATGAAACCGACTTATCGCGCATTTAGCATCATTGGACTCTTCGCCGTTCTCGGCTCAACCTTGAACGCTGAAGTTCAAACTCGCCGAATCGCTTACGAAGAGAACGGAGCCCAGTTGGAAGGAGTTCTCGCATGGGACGATTCTTCCGACGCTGCTCGACCGGGCGTGCTTGTTGTCCACGAATGGTGGGGACTCAACGATTACGCTGAAAATCGTGCTCGCCAGCTGGCCGAACTCGGCTATATCGCGTTTGCTTTGGACATGTACGGAAAGGGACAAGTCACCCAGCACCCTCAACAGGCTGGGGAATGGTCCTCGCAGATCCGAGCGAATAGCGAAGCTTGGCGTTCTCGCGCGAATGCTGGCCTGGACATTCTGAAGGCTCAGCCCATGGTCGACCAATCGAAAATCGCTGCGATTGGATATTGCTTCGGTGGATCGACCGTCCTGCAACTCGCCTACGCCGACGCCCCTGTTCGAGGCGTTGTCAGCTTCCATGGCGCACTTGTTCCCCCTTCAGAGTCAGACACAATCGACGCTAGCGTTCTCGTCTGTCACGGAGCTTCGGATAGTTTTGTGCCTCCGGAATCTGTCCAGGGGTTCGAAGCTGCCATGCAGAAAGTGAACGCAGACTACCAGTTGATCTCCTACGGTGGCGCTCGACACGGATTTACCAATCCCAACGCCGGATCGTTCGGAATTGAGAACTTGAAGTACGATGCGCTGGCCGATTCACGGTCGTGGGATCAGATGCAGCTTTTTCTCGACGAAATCTTTCAGAGTAAGCAATAATGCAATATTCCGGAGGGGACAATTCTCCCCGGACTGATGCTGTGATGGCGAAGATGAGATTTCGCTCACAGTCATGTTCGGTCGGTTGAGAGAACCGCCATCCACCCGTTTGTAGGGATTGACCCGAGAATCAGCGGTTTTTCAGACCCTGATTCTCTCGCGATGCCTTCGAGTTGAACTCGATTGCAATTCACTTGCTGCATGTCACAATGCACGAACGATTTGCCCGCCAGCCTCGGAGAAGCAACATCTCCGGAAAGTATTGGAGTCAGACAAAGTGATTTTTGGATTCGGTAAGGGTGGACGAGATAAAGACGATGATGAGGATGACGACGATGATGACAATCTCGACTTCATCCTTTTTCGTGGTGCACTGAACGGCGTCACTCCGGATTTGTCGGCGAACGGTAGGCTCGTGCAAGCGGGTCTTATCCCAGCCAAGAAGATGATCTCGGAAGCTCTGGCACGCCGGGCAGAGATGATCCGGATCGAACCGAAACCAAAGTTCGCCGGGGTCACATTTTTCGTCGACGGAATTCCTTATCCAGCTGCGAAAATGCCTCCCAAAGCTGCCAACGCCATCGTTCAGATGGTGAAGTTGCTCGCTGGACTCGATATCAACGAGCGATCAAAGCCTCAGTCTGGCGGCATCAACGCAGAGTTTGAAGAAGTCCCACACGAAGTCCGGATCGACATCACTCCGTCGGCATCTGGCGAGATCATGACTCTGCGAGCCGAGAACATCAAAAATCGGCTGGAGACGCCTAAAGAACTCGGGTTCAGCGAAGAACTGCAATCGACGATTCGTGAATTGGGTGCGAAGAAGACCGGGCTGATGCTCGCGGTCGGTCCTCCAATGTCCGGCGTGACGACGACCACCGTCGCGACTCTGCGTGGAAACGACGCTTACTTGCTCGCGATTGGCTCGATCGCAGATCATCACGGACGCGATATCCCGCACGTTCAAACGTTCGAAATGGACGAAGGTGGCGACCTCGAATCATCCATTCGTCGAACTCAACGTGCTGACATCGACATTCTCTATGTCGACCCAATCCAGAATCAGAAGCAGGCCCGCACAATCCTTGAGATGTCCGAAAAACAGGCCATCATCACGGAGATGCCTGCCAAGGATGCCGCCGACGGCATCGCACGACTCAACACACTGGTCGAACAACCCAAACTCGTCGCTGAGCATCTGAAACTCATTGTGAGTCCGCGGCTAGTTCGATTGCTCTGCCCTAAGTGCCGTCAGGCTTATCGCCCGAATCCGAAACTCCTCGAGCGCGTCAAACTGCCTGCTGACACGAAAGTGCTTTACCGAGCTCCTCGTCCGGATGCAGAAGATGCAGATGAAGAAACCTGCGAAAACTGCGGCGGAATCGGATTTCGAGGTCGAATCGGTCTGATCGAAGCGATTGCGATCACGGATGATTTCAAGAAACTCATCCTCAAAGGCGCCTCGACCGCTGAGTTTCGTGAACTGGCCAGAAAACAATCTGTTCAGTCCTTCCAGTCGGACGGATTACGTCTCGTCAGCGAAGGCAAAACGTCACTCGAAGAGCTTCAACGAGCATTCCGCTCATAGTTGAGAGAGTAGTTGGTTTTAAGGTTTCGGGGAGTCTTACAGGCTCCCCTGATTTCGTGTTCACAGGCATTGAAGAAAACTGAAATTGCAGCACTCTGGAGGCTGACGATCTGTGCCCGACTGGTTGGAAGTCATCTTAGCGACACTCTTGCTGATCGTCGGGCTTCGCCTTTCTGCATTCTTCAGCGGAACCGAGACTGGCTTTTATCGACTCAGCGTCCCTCGCTTGAACATCGATTCACAAACGGGGGACAAAGCAGCGACCACACTGCTCTGGTTCAGCAGAAACCCAGCGTATTTCGTCGCGACGTGCCTGATTGGGAATAATGTCGCCAACTACGTGACGACGGCAGCCATCGGATTTTTGTCGCTCGCATTCATGGGAGCGGCCAGCGAACGCTTCGAAGTTTTGATCACGATTCTCGTGTCGCCGATCATCTTTCTCTTTGGAGAATTGCTTCCGAAGAGTCTCTACTACCTCGCTCCGATGTATTTGCTTCGAAAGGACGTTCGCTACTTCAAGTACATCTTTCGACTTCTGTTCGTCGTTACGTATCCGCTTGTGCTGCTGACGAGAACCATCGAACGTTTAAGCCATCAAAGCCCGCAGGCGGTCGAATTCGTTCTCGGACGCAGTCGACTCGTCCAACTCATGCGTCATGGACACGAAGAGGGTGTTCTGACCGACGTTCAAAGTCGCCTGTCTGGCGGGTTGCTGCAACTGGCTCCCCAACCGGTAACTGGTTCCGTCACACCCGCTGCCCGAATTCTGGGAGTCCCGGAGACTTCCACGAAAGCCGAAATCTTGAAGTTCGCTCATCAGTTCGGGATCTCGACAGTCGCTGTGCATCGCAAGGATGACCCTGAAGACTGGTACGGTTACGTCGTCGTTTCGGAACTAATGCTCCAGAAGCGAGTGCGACCGATCATTCATATCATGCCGGTCTTCGATGCCAAGAGCAGCAAGCTGGAAGTTCTGCACCATCTGCAATGCTTCCAGTCGCACAGCGGAGTGATCAAGCAGAGTGGGAAGACGTTTGGGATTGTCTCCAGAAAAGGGTTGATCGAACAACTCTACCGCCCGAACGTCGCGGCCAGCCCTTCCCGATCTTCATAAAAAGTCGGGATTGTCGCCAACGTTGCGTTCGTCAGGCACGTACTTCATCATGACCGAGAGCGTTCTCCGCCAGGAACGCTTTTCACTGGTTGGTCACCTGAAGGCACCACCTGAATGTTTCGTATGACACAGTCCTCCTCGACAAAGCGTCTGCGGCCGGATGAAATCCGCGCACTCATTCGCGAGATTCAGGCGATGATTTCATCGGGTGTGCCCTTGAGTCTCGGTTTGAGTAACTCAGCCGCTGGCCTCACGAAGCAATTGGATCCGGTCGCGAAACGACTTTCTGAACGCCTCGAAAATGGAGCGACTGTTTCAGAAGCATTTGAAGATGAAGAATCGATTCCCGCTGAATTTCGAGCGGTGGTGGTCGCTGGCCTGTACTGCGGGGAGAGTGAGAAAGTTCTCGAAGACGTCAGTCAAATGACAAGCACCCTGGATCAGATGCGACGATCCGTTCGTCTTGGAATCGTCTACCCGCTGACCGTCGTGATTGTTGCTGTCGCACTCCTGGGAATTCTCGTTGGCGGTCTTCTCCCCCAGATTATCGCGACCTATCAAGATCTACATTTTGAAATCCCGTGGTGGCTCTCATGGACGCAATACGTCCGGATTTCACCTCGCTATTTTGTTTGGGCAGCTGTCGCGTTGTTTTGCGGAGCACTCTGGTGGCTATCGGGTGACCGGAGCGGGACCGGCGCACGGTCGATGTCACTCCCCGGCGTCCGAAAAGTCCAGCGGAGTTTTCAGATCAGCCACTTCGCTCACCTGTTGTCGCTCTTGTGCTCACACAATGTACCATTACCAGATGCCCTGAAACTGTCTGGTGAAGCATCCGGAAGCAACCGCCTGAAAGAAAACTGTATCCAGTTGGCAACAGCCGTTGAGTCCGGCGTACCCGTCGAAGACGCTATTCAAGAGAGTTCAGAGTTCCCCGACTTTTTGAAGTGGCTGATTGTTACCGGGAACGAAGATTCACAACTGCCAACAGCATTGGCAGAAGCGGCCGAGTTCTATCAGAAGCGTGCAGAGTCCAATGCACGATGGTTTTCCAAGATCATTCCAGTGTTCTTGGTTGTGACCATCGGCGGAGGTGTCACACTGCTGTACGTGATGAGCGTCTTTGGTCCGATGGTTGACCTGTGGTTCCGCCTCAGCCTTTTTTAGCTTCAGACGTGACCCGCAACAAAGGTGAGTAACTCGTCGAGACAGATACCATCCAAGACCGAGAGAACAAAAACACGCAACTTAACGATTCCCTTTAGTACAACACGTATCGATAAGAACTAACTGGCGGCACCATATTTAACGAGCGTCATTCATCTCTCAGTAAATCACTGGAGCACGGAGTGGAATCTCCTTCACCAAACGTGGAATCTGAACAACACAAGGAACGACCTCGCAAGTCGCTTTCTCCGTATTCCATTTCTGTCGGGCTGCGAGCTGTTGCTGAGGAAATGCCAGCTTCGAGTGATCGACGTGCTTTAGTCCGGCTTTCTGATCGGATTCGCTCAGGAAAGTCACTTGATGATCTTCTTGAAGACAATCGCGATCTTCCTCGAGATTTGGCCGCTGTCGTCTCTGCAGGAGTTCAAACCGGCAAACTCCCTCAACTTTTAGAAGAATACCTGACGTGCCATCAGTCGTTAACATCTGTCTGGAGATCATTCTACGCAAGCCTGCTTTATCCATTTTCGATGCTGCTGGTTTCGATGATCTTAATGTTGGTCTTCTTCGGAGTCGTGATTCCCGACTTTGATGCGATCTTTTCAGACTTTGGGTTAGAGCTCCCTGGCCTCACAGTCATGATTCTTGGATTCGCCGGTTTCGTCTCTGCGTTTTGGCCACTCCTGGCAATCGGTGTGATTCTGCTTGGGCTCTTCGTCGTCTTAAGAAAGTATCTGCCGTTTAAAGCACTTCGCGCGAAGGTTTTCCATTCGCTCCCACTCATTGGAAAAGCACAGGAGATGGCAGCTTCGTCTGAATTCTGCTCTCGAATGTCAATTCTTGTGGATTGCAGGTTGCCCCTGGAAGAAGCTTTGCGGGTCACATCACTTTCACTCAAAGACCAGTACCTCGCGAAGATTGCACGCAGACTTGCCAAGCGAGTCGAGTCCGGAGAAACGTGCGACGAATTGGCGCGAACGACAACCGGAATTCACCATTCGCTGGCGAACTCGTTCCGATGGGCCAAAGACCCGGAGACCTATTCTGACGGATTGAAATCATTGGCTTCAGTGTTCGCTTCGCAATCCCGTGGATTAACGAATCAGATCGCGATCATCATCGAACCACTGACAATTTTCGGAATCGGAACTTTTGTTGGAATTACGGTTATTGCCCTGTTCATGCCTTTAATCAGACTACTTAGCGACCTGAGCTAACTACGGACCGCACGTATTATGGAACCCATTTTCCTCCTGCTCGTGATCCCCGGCACAGCCCTGATGATGCTGCGATTCAATCATCAGAGGACGGCCGGTCTGGATCCCGAAACGAGAGAGCAAAGTCGGCAACTCCTCGGAGGGGTTGCGATTTTGTTGGCTGGTTATGCAGGGATCATGGCTTATCTGGCACTTCAGGAGTTCTCCAAAATCTCGCTCGATTTCAATTCGATGAGTATCGTCTTAGTGCGAGGACTGATTGCATCGCTTTGCGGAATCACCGCGTGGAGAACCTGGCAAGTCTCAAAGTTTCAGATCCAACTCGACGACAACGAACCAACTCACGAGGACTCAACGAATTCTAGCGAGGCATTTCTCGAAGTCGTTCGACGGGATCAGATTGAAACTTCCGCCACAGCGTTTGCCATCATCCTGGTGCTTCTTCCCCTTGCACTCCCTGCGATTGTGTTCGCTGCCACGGTTGGTCTGATTCCAATTGTGATTTTCATCTTCTCCTCTCATCCGAGGAAGATCTATCAGAATCAGCTACTCTGGTCGTTGGCTGTCGGAGTTCGGAACAATCTTGATCTTGGTGTTGAAGTCGATGAACTCGTGATCGGGATGCGTCCACAACGCCCCATCCTTCGATCGGTGTTCACGGTCTCGATGATCTTCTTTTGTTTTCCGATCGGAATCCCGCTGTTCATCAGCGCGAGGCGGTACGATCGATTTCTCAAACGTCTTGAGAATCTGGCAGCTGCCCTCCACGATGGAATGCCACTTCACTCCGCTTTGCAAATCCAGCGTGATCTGGTTCCGCAGGAATTCCTGGGTGCGATTGAGTCCGCAGAATCAACGGGACAACTCAAATCGGTCTTGCCGGAACTCGCTTTCGAACACTCTCGGATGCTCGAACGCCGCAGCATGGGAACACCGGTCATCAGTACGATGATTTACTCCTGGGTGGTGATCCTCGTCACTCTGATGGTCAATCTTTTCGTGATGATGTTTATTGTTCCCAAGTTCAAGGTCATCTTCGAAGACTTTGGAGTTGAGCTTCCGGTGGCGACGCAGCATCTGATGCAGATTTCGGACTGGCTCTTAAACTACTGGTATCTCGCGAGTCCACTGATGATCGCTCCATTCTTACTTCCGTTGGGTGTCCTTTGGATGTTCAACGAATCGAGTGATCGACTCCCGGATTGGTTAATTAATCTGATTCCAAGAATTGAAACTCCATCACTTCTAAAGCGTTTCGCTTATGTCATACGGCAAGGGGCTCCCATTCAACCGGTTCTTAAATCACTGGCAGATTCCTCATCAAATTTCTCACGCGCACGAAGATACGAACGTATCAAGCAGCGATTGAATTCCGGGGATCAGGTCGGGGAAGTGCTTCAGGAAGAGCGGTTCCTCAATGTCCGTGAATCACTCGCTCTTCAAAACTCCGAAGAGATTGGTCACCTTCAATGGGCCATGTCGTCGATTGCTCAAGCGATTGACCAAACCCGATTCAATCGAATGCGGTTGTTCGCCGAGATTGTTCGTCCATTGACAATCATCATCCTGGCCAACTTTGTCGCGTTCTTTTGTATTGCGATGTTTCTGCCGCTCGTCAAGCTTCTCAATGAACTTTCATGACTCACCGATTTCCAAAACAAACTGCACCGTCGCGAAGAGGAGCGCTCATGGTCGAGCTGCTCGTTTCCACGGTTTTATTAGCTGTCGTCATGGGCCTGATTGCCCAATTTCTGGCACAGGTTTCCGTTGTGAATCGCAACCTGTCCGACAGCGAAGCAGCACTTCGGTCCGTTCGACAGATCATCGATGAAATGAGAAGTGATCCGGAGTGGACACCTGAAATTCCAGAGAGCCTTAAAGCGACTCTCACCGAGCCAGAACTTCAAGTGACGACCTCTCAAGAGAAAGACAGCCCAGCCACACGCGTCACGGTATCGATTGTCTGGAAGAACTTTGAACAACAGACAGTTCACCCTGTCTCCCTGTCCTATTGGAAGTGGGAGGCGGAAGAATGAAGATTACCCCAACGATCAAGAGATCTTCAGTCACCGGTCAAAATCGACGTGGCTGGACTCTCATCGAGGTTTTGTTGATCGTCACCATGACTTCCACAATTGGGATTCTGGGAACCAAATTGATTTCCCGACTCATCAGCATGGGCGGCCAATTTGAATCTCAGACGCAAGGGGAATTCACCGCCCAGCGATTCGAAGATCAATTGCGAATCGACGTTGAGTCGGCCGAGACTGCTGAGCCTTTTGAGAACGGAATCCAGTTGTTCCTCCCGAATGGTGAAGCAATTCAATACACCCTTCACGAAAACAACTCCGTACGTCGAAACGGTCCGCGTCCCGGCGGGACAGCATATGAGACGTTCCAGTTTCCTGAATCCATAGTCTCCTTCGAGCTACGCCCCAGTCGTGTTTTCTTCACATGTGTTCCTGAAAAGGTGACCGACAGTTTTCAACACCGCGTCTTTAATCGTCCGTGGACGATCTCCACAACGCTTGGGCGCCGGAACCGACTTGTTAGCGAAGCGGACGCTTCATCCTCCCAGACTTTGAGTGCAAGCGGGGAGGATGTCGAATGAACCGGACTCTTCGCAAAGTTTCTCGATGCAATCAGCGTCAACGCTGCGGGACAGCACTTGTCATTGCAATCATTGCACTCATCCTTTGCACTTCACTTTCGTATGCCATGGTGCAAACAACAATTCTGCGGCAACAACGATTTGTTCAACGGAAGAACACGCTTCAATCTCAGCTCATTGCTGAAGCAGCCGTCGATCGGATCAAGGCCGAGAAACTTGATGAAGAACCATCCCAGAGTGATGAGTGGGAAGTTGATATCGAAGGTGAGAAGGGTCTCGTGACAACGACATTTACTCAGACGAAGAACGAAACCCACGCAAAAGTCGTCGCCAAGTATCCCGTTCAAGAGGATCAGTTTTACGGAATCAGCAGTTCCATCGTCGTCCCTCTCGGATCGGTCGAATCACAGCCACAGTCAGAGAGTCAGTCTAAGGAGTCAATGTGATGCATCGAATTCGAACCAGGCGGCGCGGTTTCACCGCAATCGAATTGCTGGTCGTGATTGCCATCATCGCCATTCTCATTGCTCTCCTGTTGCCGGCAGTCCAACAGGCTCGTGAAACAGCTCGACGCACACAGTGTAAACATAACATGATGCAACTCGGGCTTGCGTTGCACAATTACCATCAAACTCACGACACTCTCCCTCCCGGATCGGTGAACTGGGAGGGACCGATTCGAGACGGCCAGCCGGGTTATCTCTTTAGTTGGGTCGCCCAGATCTTGCCGTATCTCGAAGAGCGTTTGACATACGACAAGCTGGATTTCTCACGGACGGTTGATGATCCAGCGAACCTGGATGCCATCTCACGAGTGATGACGATCCTCACTTGTCCGAGTTCCACGTCCGCGAGCCATGCTTATGCTGGCTGTCACCACGATACAGAATCCCCGATCGACATGGACAACAATGGGTCGCTTTACCTGAACAGCCGAGTCCGGTTTCGCGACATTACGGATGGTCGGCGTGCCACGATTTTGCTTGGAGAAGTTCTGACAGGCAGCACTTGGGCGTTGGGGACGAGGGCAACTCTTCGAAACACGTCAGGAGTCAATCGTCCCGACGAAGTTCAAGCTTTCCGCCAACTCAATCGAGGCAGTTACTACGGCCTGCCTGAAGACACACCATACGAAAGCGACGACGAAAACGCCGAAGTCGTCGACCCGGATCTTGTTGTAGGAGGATTCCTGAGTAGCCATACAGATGGTGCTCACTTCTGCTTCGCGGACGGAGCTGTGAAATTCCTGACTGGACGCATCAATCAGGAGGTGTTTCAGAATCTTGGCAACCGACACGACGGCAACCTCGTCGAAGGTTTTTAGAAGTGATTCCTACAACCTGAATGTATTTAGATACAAAGAGTGATCGTCAAGTCGCAAACAGCTCTTCGAATGGGTTCCAGCAGCAATGCTTAGACCAGTACATCAATCGGTTCTAGAGACCCGCAACGAGTCGACACCGAAGCAATCGCATGAGCAAGAGAAACCCGCTCTCATCATGCTCGTTTCCGGTCTGATTGCCGCACTCACGCTCTGCTTGTGTTCTCACTCCATCTATGCTGAAAACTCGGATCCAAACCTGATTACGGTTTCCGAAATCCAGTGGGGTTTCGACGGGCGAGTCCCTCTCAATCACTTCGTTCCAGTCACTCTTCAAGTTCACAATCTGGGACCAACTCCCTGGCAGGGGGAACTCCGGCTTCAAAGAACGATTCGCCAGAAAGAACACGTTTTCGGCGGGACTTACGTAGAACCTGTCACCTTGCAGGGAGAAGAGACGCGCTGGATACAGATGGTTGTCTATGTCCCAAACGACGTGGAAGATTGGTCACTCACATGGGGGCCGGACCAGAATCATACCATCGACTTTCCACCCGTGGTGAGGGGCGAACGTGCAACGCTTCTCGTTTATGACACGGACAGTGTTCAACAGGGAGACAGCGTCCTCAAACGAATGTCGGAAGATCGATTCCCGACGACGATCGCTGCCCTCGATGGGCTACGGGGGCTCATTCTGGACCGCCCTCCGTTCTGGCAAGGCGCGAGAATACGTACTCTCCGAGACTGGCTCTATTCCGGAGGACGTATTTACATCATCTTTGGACCGGACCGAACATACCCCGCCTTTCCGAAAGCGATGGATTTTCTCAATCGGCAAGAAGACTTCTTCCAAGTTGGCCAGGGAACTGTCCAGAGAATCCCACTGACTGCAGATGAGTTCTCACTCGAAGAAGCCCGCACTCGACTCTTCAACGACGAGCTCGTCGACGAGAACAACAGACTCAAGCGAGAAATGCCAGACCGTCAGAACTCGTCAGCACTCGCGCAGGCGATGAAGGCATCTCAAGCGGTATGGTCCAAGAACACTGATATCTTTCGGGAGCTCATCGAACTCTCTAAGTTTGAGCGGAAGTGGTGGCTGATCTACCCGGCAGTGCTGGCATACCTGTTTCTGCTATTTCCTGCCTGTTTCCAGATCGGAACAGAGCTCAGATCTGTCCGAACATTCTACATCGTCTTCTTCAGCTCGGCAGTGCTGTTCTCGCTGATCTTTGCGCTGCTCGGAAAAGTTGGAGGAGGAGTCGATAGCCGAATCCGAACAGTCGTCGTCGCCAAGACGTTGGGTGACGGCGCATTTGATGTCACCGGCTGGTCAACGCTGGCCAACGTTTTCGCAGGTGAGTTCGATGTGGAATTCCCCGGCACCGGCGGAACAATGACAACGGCACAAGAGGCGGAAGCTGCTGACGTTACCATGTTCACGAGCACTGAATGCCGTGCGACAGCGAGAATGCCGCCTGATGCTCGGCAGACTTTTCACTTTCGAACACGTGTGTCGACCAATTCCGGATCACCGGTGTTGGTAAACCATTCCATCTCTGGGCTTCAACTGCTTTCAATCTCTGTCGACATCTCTGATGCGATTCCTCATGAACCGCTGCAAGCCTTCGTCATTTACAATGACATCGTTTACGAACTGGATGTCACTTCACCCACGCTTGCTCTGGCGACAGGAAAGAAACCCACCGATCTCAATGCGTATCTCTATCGTCCATTTTCATTGGGCTTTAATACCTGGAATGCGTGGAGTCCAAGCTCCGCTGAAGAAGACGAAGAGGATGAGAAGCTGGTCGGCCTCCTGCGGTACAAAGTGATGAGTCGACTGCTTGTCGGAAGTTCGTTCGGGTTGACCGAGACAATTGAACCTTCTGAATTGAAGTTACCAGAAGGTTCAGCCCGACTCCTTGTGATGACAGAACTTCCCGAAGAAATGATGGCGGAGTCAGATGACTTCCCCGACCAGGAGGGAGTCGTGATGTATTGCTACGACCTGGACCTCGACCTCGGCCCGGGTGCTCAGCAATAGATGAAAACACGAAATCTCACGTACTTCTCAGCGAGTTAAATTCACTCCTATCGAACGACTGTTTAACAAAGCTAACTGATGTTGCACGGCCCGCTCACACTTCTTATGCGATCAGTTCGATCAGATGCACTCAAGCGCAGTGCTCATCTTGTTCGAATCGCCAGCGTGATCTTGATTCTGCTATTTCTAATTGCCGCACACTTTTATGAGTCAAATAGTTCGGCTCCTGGCCTCGAACTATTCCGATCGATTTCTTTTCTCGCCATCGCACTGATCAGTCTCGCAGGCATCGGCCATTTCTGTAATTCAATCACCGAGGAGAAAGAGGAGGGGACGCTCAGCCTTCTGCTTCTCGCGAACATCTCCCCACTCGGGATTCTGCTGGGAAAATCGACCAATCGAATCCTCTCGGTGATCCTGATTTTCGCTGCGCAGTTCCCGTTTGCACTGCTCGCAATCACTCTCGGCGGAATCACAGCCTCACAGATTGTGGCAACGTTTCTGGCTTTGTCCGCGTACCTGTTTTTAATCGCCAATCTCAGCTTGCTGATGTCGGTCTGGTCGCGGAGGTCTCAAGAAGCTGCTGCTGCGATGCTCATGGCGTTGCTGATCCTGCATGGGTTCCCGTACGCCGTCTATCAGGCTGTCAGGCAGGCCAGAAAACATCTGATCTTTAATTCGACAGAACTGACTGAGTGGTCCAAGTGGCTGCTTGAATTGAATTCACAGGCTTCTGTGGTTCATCAGGTTGAACGAATCTTAAGTGTCGAGGGCGATTACAGCTTCTTAAGCTGGCAATTGATATTCTCGTTGATCATCGGAACGATTGCATTCCTGATCGCGTGGGCGAGTTTCTGTCGAATCGTTTGGGCTCCTGATACAGATCGCCCGACGAGGATGCACGTCAAAACGCGCTCTCGCTGGGCGTCAATTCTGGTCCACCGTCCCTGGGGACGGGCGGTCAGCTGGAAAGACTATTACTTCGTTGCGGGAGGCATTTCCGGACTCATCACTCGAGTTGCGTTCTACAGCATCTCACTGACGATCATGTGGTACTATCGTCGACAAATTTATGACCGAATGGAAATCGACGGAGTCCAGCTATTCCGCGACCTGCTCCTTGTCCTTTTTTGTCTCGAAACGCTCGTTCTGGCCTCGCAGTTCTTTCATGTGGAACGGAAGTCCGGAACTCTTCCGACGCTGCTGATGCTTCCACAAACGCCAATGCGGATCACATGGGAGAAAGCCTTTGGCTGCTTTCTGGGAGTCCTCCCGACGATTCTATTCCTCTTCATTCCAGAAACTTTTCTTGTCGGGCGCTACCACTTTGAACCTTTCGTTCTCACTTCGCACATGCTGACGCTAGCGTGTGGGCTTCTGGTGATGGCACATCTGACAGCGCTATGCTCGCTGATCGTGAAGTGGGGAGCTCTCCCTTTAGCGATCGGGTTGGCGATGATTGCCGGGGGATTGTTCGCTCCATTCGTAGCGGTGGCAAAGTCGATGATCCGGAGTGCCGGTGAAGGGGCGATTGCTGAAGCCAGCCCGATTCTTTATTCGACGGCCATCATCTGCGGAGCGATTCAATTCGAAATGGTCCGCAGACTCACAAGAATTGCCGGATCCTGACAGGTGCTCAACGTCTACTGACCGAGACTTCCCGGAGGAGGAGGCAGTTCGTAATAGCGAGGATCGCCACTCACTCCAGATTGAGACGCATTGTTGAATCGCTCTGGTGCAGGTGGAGGAGGCAAAAACTCGACGAAGCCTTTCTTTCCCTCTGCTGATCGTTTTTGCGGAAGATCGTTTTCCGCAGTCGGATTCTCAGACTCAACAGGTGATTGTTGCTCGAAGTCGGAAGCGGGCGAATCGTTCAACTGCTGGGTGTGGCCTTCTGTGAGATTCGTCTCGCAAATCACCATCAATTGACGTGGCGTCAATTGTGGAAACCCTGACGGCGGCAAATGGATCGTGGCCATTTCAGTTCCCGATCGGACCGTGACAAACTCTTCAAGCGAACCCGCTTTGAACTCGCCTCGGAAGCCACCAACATCGACTTGGTCGAGACGATCAATCTCTCCACGAAGCCGATCGAGTTTGGAATTCACCAGCACCAGCGGGCGAACGCCGATACTGCCGCGGATGTGAACCACGCGATGGGGCCGGAACTCTTTAAGAATTCGCAGTAAGTGCTGTGTTTCAACTTCGCTTCCCGGATGCGGCCCCGTAAGACGATTCGGATTGGCCGTAAACCAGGTGGACGGGAAATTCCGATTCAATTCGACACCGTTGTGATTCGTGCGAACATGATCGATGAAGCCGTCAGGATTTGGAGTTCGAATGATCAGATACTGGGTCTGCGTGCTTCTGATTGCGCCTCGAATTTCTTCGGAAAAAGAATCGACCAGTTGAATGCTCTCCGGCTCATTTCCGTAGATGCTTCCCACAACGAGAATCCGGAGCGGACCACTGCCGATCGGTGTGATCTCGATAGGTCGACCTGCTGTGCTTTGAAGAGGCTTGTCCCAGACAGCTGCGGGACGTTCGACAGACTCGACTGACGAGGGAAGAACCATCGTTTCAGGATCGACAATGTTCTTCTGCAACTTCTCCGGAAGACTCTCAGAGATGTGCGTCCAGTCCTGGCTTTCAAGAATTGAAGCGGGGGACGGAGAAGCGATTGCGTCTCCGAAGCCCTTCTTTTCTTGAGACGGAATCACCGGATCCGGAAGAGTCTGAACTGGTGGCGAGAACGTTGAAGAACGACTCCAGGGTTGAGCATGTCCCAAATCGATGGGCGGCCCACCCTGATAGGCGAAGTATCTCGTCACAGAGTTCGCGTTTTGAGGTCGCGAGGCAATCCGCTGTTGATTCGACACAAGTTGAATCGGAGCTTTCACACTCGGAGTGTGCGACTCGAACGGAACTGTGAGACTTTGAGAATTGCCAGTGCCTGCATGCTGTCCTGCAATCTCAAGGGTTGATGAAACCTTCGAGGAGATCCCAACACATCCCTGGTTGATGAGAACAAGCCCAAGACACAAGCCGAAGGGGAATCGACTCATCTGTCTTCTCGGTTAATCAAATTGCAAAAATGAACGGATACTTCGGTGTCAGTTAATACTGTGAACACGACATCAAAATGAGATGCAACACGTCTGCAGTTGACTTCAAACGGCGCTTTCTCCGTGCTCCACGCCGAGTTGCATTTTCAATGACTCGAATCGCGTGGTGTATTCGTCTGTTGTGGAATGAATGTGTTCTGCTTCGGTAACGAAACGAATTGTGTCGCTGGCGAAGAGATGATGCGATTCCAGGACCTCGATGAATGGATTTAAATCGTGTCCGTACATCATCAACAGCTTGTGTTCATCGAACTGCACTTCCATCGGAATACGCGGGTTGAGAATCGCAATCCCGGCACATCCGTCATTCAGAAGAACATCCTCATACTCATAAAGGAGGCTCTTGAGGATCGGCAGATCAATCGATTCTCGGTAGAGATCGTCATGTTTTCCGAGATTGCTGTTGTGGCTGGTTTCCAGGACGACATCAACTTCGTCGCCCAACGGATCGAGCAGATCGAGGAACAAATCAAACAGGTTTTCGCGTGACTCAGCTGCCATGATTACGGGCACATCGATCTGCGTTTCCGCATCGCGGTAGACGTCTTTTCGCCAACCGGCGCTGGGCACGACCTGCAGGTCGAAGGCTGGACGAATAGCATCGGTCAGGAGAAAACTCCCGTAGCGGGCGATGTTCAAGTGCTGGTCGAGTTGCGTTGAAGTGGCAGCAGGCGTCTTGGTCCCCTCACCGCCATCTTCCCGCAGCGAGGTCGCACTACGATGTTGAATGAAACTCATCTGTTGCTCCAAAACGTGTCTGTCGTCCACCCGGCTCTTTGATGCTGAGTCGCTGAAACTCTAGCACTGGAAATTCGCGGTGCGGCGAGGAGACACTCTGTCACAGAGCTTTTCAGAATTTCCCGAGTCTGTTTCTCAGGTCAGTCCAGTCGGCGGAACCCGAGAATCCTGGGAATGCCTTCCAGATTTGACGATTATTCGAGAGCACTTTCGGCCCTGAGAGATCGAAGTCACAGTCGCCTCCGGACTATCAGTTGCAACCGATGCGAGTCCTACGATCGTCTCAACAGGACAACTCCCATTTTTCGCTGGAGTTCCGTAGGTTTAGAGAAGAATCGAATACGAGCTTGTCGAGCGAGAGACTCATTGGCCCGAATTCTTTGCCTCTTTCGGGAGCATGGAAGAATTGGATTTCGCTAGACGACGACCTCTTCCCCATTGGGAGCGAGCACGATTTCGCGTCGATTCGATTCCTTGCCCGGAAACGCAACAAGTTCGACTGCCCAAATGATCGAGATCAGTTTTCCTGAGAAGCTGTAAGGTCCCCAAGGGAGAGTCAGTGTGACTTCGTGGCTTCCGGTCGGTGAGGAGGGAGAGATCTCGACGACCTGAACGACTTTCAGATCGCGATCCCCCTTGCCGGAAGTATTCCAGACAAGCCTCAGCTCGAGAGCTTCCGGAGTTTCATCGAACTGCCAAGCTGCGCGCACGGGGACTTCAGAACCAGGGTCGAAACCAGTCCGTTCAGACAGGATTGTGAGTTCGAGGTCGTTCATTCGTGAGGCACCACGCGAATTGGAAACTTCATTTGCACATCAGGCCACAAGCCAATTTCTCCGTGCAGCTTGATCACCCAGACGATTTTGTTGTTCGAGCTTTTGAACGTGTGCATCGTATCTGTGGGAACTGCGACCTCGGTTTCCCCACTTGAGATTTCGCTTGGGGAATCCGTCTCGAAAAGCACTTCGCGGTAGAACTCATTCGTGTCGGTATGGGTATCCGTTCCGCGTCGGTAAACCGCTTCTTCAGTGCCGATCAGAGATAATGTCAGCTTTCGGACAGACCCGAACCCTCCTTCGAAATGCCAGTTGGCGGTGGCGAAACCTCCCAGTGGAATGAGTTGACGACTGAGAACGACGACCGGACGAGGATTCAAAGAAGCCATGAATGCATAGATCGCTCCCAGAAGGACTCCAATGCCGACAATTAAGAACGGCATCAAAAACAGATCTTCAAATCCTTTGAACTTCAGATTGGCCCAATCGTCGAATCGTTCGGAAGCAATCATGAAAACGATGCCGTTCCAAACGATGCCGAAGACCAGCAGAACGAAGAACAACATGAGCGGATGAGACTCTGCCTTCAACGTGATTGGGCCCGGCTCTTCGAAGAGGTCTTCTTCGTCGTATTCCGATTGTCCCGGCTTCTCTTCTGATCGAGCTAATCCAGACCGAAGCTCGGAGCGATCCGCGACGTCGAAAGTTCGACGGGCTGGCGGATCGGCAAAGGGATCGGACTTTTCAATTTCGCTTTTTCTGTTGGAAGCGACGAACGTTCCGATCGCCAACGTCAGTCCGATGACGACAAACACCAGACCGAACAATCCCATCCAAGTAATCTCGGGGGACTCAGCTCTCAGCACTGCAGTTGCTGGATCGTCTGGATCAACAAAGCAGGTCTGTTCCGTTCCGACGGCGTACTTCTCAGAAATCTCACGAATTTCGACAGCACTCAGGTTACTTGTTGGCGAGAAGCTGAATTGGTCGCTCTGGTACTGCTGACCTTCAAAGTTGTATTCAAACTCAATCTCGAGCGAGTCTTGACCGTCTTCCGGATCATCGATTGCTTGAACAACTTCGCTGCGATGAATGACGCATGGAGTTTCGACCCATTTCGGGGCGGAGAGAGTTTCCATGACTGGCGAGAGGACCATCGTCCACAACACGGAACCGCCCACCAGCACGAAGATCACTGAGATCCACGTCACAACGAAAGCGACGAAGCAGCCGGCTCCCCAGGAACTCCTGCCTCGATCGACCGAAAGTGCTTTCTGCTGGTCCGCCATGAATCCCATTCATTTCCAGGACGTGTCTCAAACGATCTGCACCAATTTGCACGTGCAGCGAGTACGAAGAATCGAAGCCAACAGTTCACGCGAAGTGGCAGGAAGAATCACTCTTCGAGCCTGTGTTTCAGTACATTCAGAGCGTGTCAACTGACGATGCCGAAGGCCTCACTGAAGGTCGTCGAACACAGCTCAGTCGACAAAGTTGAGGCTTGCCTTGTTCTTCAGGAATGCCATTATCTGCGAGTGGAAATCTATTCGTCACTCTCGGAGCTTTCGGATTCCGGAGTTTTCGAGCCCTCATCCGGAGATTGTCGCTCGATGCTGCCCCACATGTGACCTCCGACTTTGCCGTGATACCAGCTTCCTGCGTAACGGTCTTTGTAGAACATAACCCTCGCTGTGAAGCCTTCCCCCATGAGGGGAATCTTGAGGTCCGTCACTTGAAGGACAGGTGTGTCGCCCGCCCAGATGACCTGAACTGGAACCGGGACGGGGAGATCATACTTGCCGTAGGTGATTCTGGCCTGAACGATCCAGTTGTCGTCGCTGGTCTTTGTCACAGATTGAATGGAGTAGCGTTCAGGCTTCGGCGCTCGGTCACTTCTTCCATCGACGCTGAACTGACCAACCAGAACCGACTCGGTCATCTGATCAACGAACGCCTGTTCAGCATCCGTCAGCGTTGAGCTGGCAGCATCTTGTGCGACTGAGACACCTGCCAACGCAATGCAGAACAAACACGCGAACACCTGAGCGAAAGCTTTCATCTTCAACTCCTTCGGGCACTCTCTTGAAACGTTGTCACTACCCCTGTGCGAGTTCCTCATCCCATTCGTCGAGCAGCGGCCAGTCGACAGCACACGTTCCAAAGTCTGCCATGTGCTGATATCCATCCAACCGGTCGATGGTCGCCTGAATCATGGCGTTGTCCTTGCGGAAGCTCGGACCATGACTGGGGAGTAACCACTCGACGTCGCTTTCCTGAATTCTCTTCAGCGATCGAATGAACGCAGGAATGTCTGAACCATGATGCGCGTCGATGTTCCCGACACAGCCGTCACGATAGATATTGTCTCCCGACAGAAGCAGATTGTTCAAACGGAAGGAAAGTTGTGCAGGGGCATGGCCCGGGGTGTGCCAGACTTCCAGATTGAGACCACCAATTTTGAGAGTGTCGCCCTCTTTGATGGTTTCGTCGCAATCGACTTTAGGAAGGTCGATTGAGATTCCCTGAGCCGTGATCTCCGCATATGTCATGATTCTCTCACCTTCCGAGAGAAGCTTGGCCGCATTGGAATGACCGACCACTTTGGCTTGCGGCATCATTTCTTTCGCACGCTTCAGCCCTTGAATGTGATCGACATCCGCATGGGTGGCGACAAGGTATTTGCACTGCGACAACGGAAAATCCATCTGGCGAATCATCTCGATGATGTCGCTCAGTGTATCTTCGTATCCGATATCAATCAGTCCCCACTCGTTTTCATCGAAGACCAGATAGACGCAACATCCCAGTTGGCGACGCGCCTGGTGGTTCATTTCAATGACATTCGGGAACAACTCTCTCCGCTGAAGCATGCCAGATATTTCCTCTTTCCGTTGACTGCCATTTCTCCATCCCGGAGTTGGCAGCACGTTCTATTAAATGACGACAGATTGTCTCGGTTTGCAGCAACCCTCATTCTCGGAATGCACAGACTTGGAAGGCTCTTCCAAATTCTGCGAGAAGTGGACAGCTCCACTCCAAACTGTTGCTTGAACTGTTGTATCTGTTTGAGTTGATCAACGTGGCTGACAGTTTGATCACTCAAAATTCAAATTCGAAAACGGCTTAGTAACGAGCAAGGTCTCCCGTTTCGCTGGCCAAGTTGAGGTCTGCGACCAGACTCTGCGCTTGCGACAACATCATCTTCAGTTCGCTGGCAATAGCCAGGAACTGCCACCCCTGTTCCACACGCTCGTTCACGTCGTCGACAGTCTGCACGTGAATTCCCACAGGCGTTCCAGCTTTTTGCCCCGCTTGCAGAATCCGACTGAGCATCGCTTCGAACTCTTCTTTGGTTGGGTCCAGTCCATCCGGCCCTCGCATCTGAGCTCGCAAATCATTCGGGCCGACGAAAATCGCATCGACACCTTCGAGCGAATAAATCTCATCGGCGTTTTCCACACCCTCAGGTGATTCTGTCTGTAAGACGACGAGAATTTCGTCGTTCGCATTGGCGAAGTACTCCCCGGCCGATGCGTCAAAGTTGAGAGCGTGAGTCGCCCCACCTACAGAACGATTTCCTTCGGGCGGGTACTTCGCAGCTGCGATGGCTTCCCGAGCTTGCTGAACGGTATTGACCATCGGGACAATGATTCCGTGGGCTCCGGCGTCGAGCACACGCTTAATGTGATCGTGTCGGCCTTCGGGAACGCGAGCGAGCGGAACACAGCCTGCATCAGCGATGACACCAAACAAAGTTGCCGCTTGATTCCAATCGATCGGTGAATGTTCCAGATCAACGGTCAACCAGGGAAATCCAACGCGAGCGAGCATTCGCGTGGCAGTAATATCTCCCAGACTCAACCAAGTTCCGACTTGAGGCTGACCTTCTCTTAGCGCGGACTTCACTGGATTCTTTTTCATCGAAAGCGATCAATCAAGGAATTGCGGATGAGTTGAACAAGAACATCGGGAGACCTTCCCGATATGTCAAATGGAAGATCAAGCGGCGAACGTGATGTTCGCCAGATCTCATCGTGAATTCTGACATCCTCCGTTGTATTTGTCACCGTTCCGGCACCAGATTCACGAGATCGAAAGAACTCTTCGCACTCTGTGGAACCTGATATTTTCCAAGATTTCATCATTGACGAATGCGGCGGTCATGAAATATCGTTAGTCGCCTACTCTTATTCAGTAGACTCATTCTTTATGAAAAACCTCTCTCAAATCATTGCTTGTCCGAAAATCGCTATCATTAGCGATGCGTTGATTATTTCATCAGTGACAAGGATCTGAGGAGAGTTTCATAGACTTTCAACCCCTCGGATCGGTTTCGATTCGAGGGGTTTTTTTATTGGGATACTCCCCCAAACAGCCCCAGCGGAAACAGCACGGGAAACCTTATGTACGTTCAATTGTATGACACAACCCTGCGCGATGGCAGCCAGGGAGAAGGCGTCAACTTCTCACTGCAGGACAAGTTGATGATCACCAAAAAGCTGGACGAACTGGGTTTCGATTACATTGAAGGGGGCTACCCACTCTCGAATGAAAAAGACTTCGAGTATTTCCAGAAGGTGCAGGAACTCAATCTCAAACACGCCAAGGTTTGTGCCTTTGGCATGACGCGTCGGCGCGGAGTCCAGGCGTCGGAAGACGTGGGAATGAGAGCACTGGTCGACTCCAAAGCCCCGGTTTGCACAGTCGTCGGAAAGACCTGGGATCTGCACGTGACGGAAGTCCTACGTGTCGATCTCGAAGAAAATATCTCGATGATCCGTGATTCCGTAAGCTATCTCGTTTCAGAAGGACGGGAAGTCATTTACGACGCCGAACACTTCTTCGATGGTTACGCTGCCAATCCGGAATATGCTCTGCAAACGATTCTTGCAGCTCAGGAAGCTGGAGCAAACCTGATCGTCTGTTGCGATACCAACGGCGGCAGCCTGCCGGGAAGACTTGTCAAAATCCTTAACGAGGTCCGCAGCAAAGTCTCAACGAACCTCGGAATTCATTGCCACAACGACAGTGACGTCGCTGTCGCAAACTCACTGGCAGCTGTCGAAGCCGGGGCTGTTCAGGTTCAAGGAACGATCAATGGAATCGGCGAACGCTGCGGCAACGCGGATCTCATCAGCGTCGCTGCCAATCTCTCATTAAAATACGAAGGTCATGAAGTCCTGTCTCAGGGAAGTGGTTTATCCCACATGACAGAGTTGTCTCGTTACGTCTATGAGCTGGCCAACATGAACTTCCGAGTCAATCAGGCATTCGTCGGACGCAGTGCTTTTGCACACAAAGGGGGAATGCACGTCCATGCGGTCAATCGCATCGCTCACAGCTACGAGCACATTGACCCGGAGACTGTTGGCAACGAACGCCGTATCCTTGTCAGCGAGTTGTCCGGCCGTTCGAACATCGTCGCAATGACAACGAAGTACAAGCTCGACCACGATCAGGAGCTGATGACCCAAATCCTCGAGCGAGTTCAGGAACTCGAGAACGAAGGCTATCAATTCGAAGCTGCGGAAGCTTCGTTCGATCTTCTGGTCAAAAAACTTGCCGGAACATACGAGCCAAAGTTCAAGCGAATTCACTACAGAGTGAATGTCGAAACAGCTGGCCAAACTGATCCGCTGACCGAAGCCACCGTCAAACTGACGATCGACGGCGACGGTCCGCTCCGACACGAAGTCGGTGAGGGTGACGGTCCGGTGAATGCTCTCGACACAGCTCTGCGAAAAGCGCTGCTACCGACTTATCCAAACCTGAAGGGAATGAATCTCGTCGACTACAAAGTCCGCGTGATCAACTCCACGGAAGGGACCGCAGCGAGTGTCCGCGTCGTCATCGAAAGTAAAGACGAGCACGACGTCTGGAGCACTGTCGGCGTGAGCGAAAACATCATCGAAGCCAGTTGGCTGGCGCTTGTTGATGCCATTGAATATAAGCTCTTCAAGGATGACGGAGACGTCAAGCACAGTGTTTGAAGCCGGTCCTTGCGGGACTCAACATCAGCTTGACTGACAGAGATCCTGCCGAGCCTGTTGATTTTACGCATCGACTTCGCTTGAATTGTCAGTCAGAGTTTCTCTCAAAACTGCTCGTGCAGCTTGCGCAAGTAGCTTCGAGACACTCTCAGATGTGATTGATCGAGACTTTCAACGACGTTCGCCGAACGTCAAATCGACTCGATCTTTCACGGCTGTGCCGGACCGTTTGCGCTCGCACGGTCCGGCCATTTTGAGAGTGCTTCCGAAACTCCGGGAATGACTCGCGCCGCATTCTTGTAGTACACCTTTTCAAGCACGCTATCCGGCAACCCGATCCCGTAGATGTTCCACAATCCCTGCGGTGGAAACGGATTGTCTTCGTAGGGAAAATTCTCGTCCCACGTTTCGAGAAAACGGAAATGCGGAATCAATTCTGACATGGGCGGGACTCCATCAGTCCCGAACATGATTCGATCGGAGTACTTCAGAAAGAACTTGCGAGCTGAGTACGGTTGTCGCCCCAGTTCCGCAACCCGGGCTGCAATCTCGACCTGCATGTTCGGTAAAGCGTCGAGATAGTTGCCGAGCGTTTCCAGATCTTCCGGAATGTCGCCCATGTGCGCACAAATGAATGTCGTCTCGGGATGTCGAGCGATCACCCGGTTGCGCGCTTCCATCAGTTCCTGATGACTTGGAAATTCCTCCCCATAAAAACTCCATTCAGGGTGGCGATAGAGTTCTTCCCAGCGTTCGTTGTACTCATTGGTCGGGGTGAAGAACGCAACAGGGTCAGCACAATGCCAAAGCACGGGAACTCCCAACTCGCCCGCCCGCGACCAAACCGGATCGAAGCGAGGATCATCTGGCGGGATTAAGTTCCCCTCGAGGTCCTTCAGGTACAACCCCAGATTCTTCCAAACTTTCAATCCACTCGCACCCTGTCGAACTGCCTCTGTGAGTTGATCGGCCATTCGCAATCCGTAACCCTTACGATGAACGTCCCACGTTGACGGATCGTCTTGGTCACCGTCTCCGATGTAGTCGATTCGCATAAAGACCACAAAACGATCTGGGTGAGCTTGTTTGAGCAAATGGATGTGATCCGCGAATTTCCGCCCAGCCGGCCCATCGAGACTGACGCTGACAGCGATGTTGGCCTCATCCATCGTGTCAACCATGTCGTTGACTTCTTCCAACGACAATTTCCCCGGATGAGAATGCACATTCACGCAAGGGAACTTCGCCGAGTGCAAGATATGTTCGTCAACTTTCAGGACTGGAGTCGGACGAAACTCGTCGAGATAAATCCGCCGAGGAGACTCGCCGCTCTCCTCCTGTGCAGCAAGTGAAGAAGCAAACCCCAAACACGCCACGAAAAGCAGCATGAGGGAACGAAAAGACATTGGGAGAAATGCGATCTTCACGACGGACTCTTCACAAACGGAATATCAGTAAGCAGTCCGATGACACAACACAGACTGCATGGACTCACTCTAGTCATGCGTATGCCGACTGTGAACCGCTCACAGTTTCAATGTGTCACGATCGTGCGAGCAAATGAAGAAGCCGAGAGAAAGTGGTGAAGTTTGATATCGACGAGAGTTTTCGCTCGACCATGAACCATGACATCATCAGGCAGCTTGATGTGAACAACTGTCGATACATACGACATCCCTGATCACATCGAATTCAGAAATTCTGGCTCTCACCTTTGCCTGTGGACCTCGCTACAATCGCGTTGGCGGAGCCCTGTTCCAATCGCGTTGACCAATCCAAATTGCATTGAGATTTCAATGAAAGCGCTGGTAAAGAGTCGTTCTGAAATTGGACTATGGCTGGAAGACGTTCCCATGCCGAACGTCGGAATCAACGACGTTCTCATCCGCGTTGAGAAGACCGGCATCTGCGGCACGGATCTCCACATCTACAATTGGGACGCATGGGCCAGCCAGACGATTCCTGTTCCCATGGTGGTTGGTCACGAGTTCGTCGGGGAAATCATCGAAGTCGGTGATAACGTCAAAGACTTCTACCCCGGCGAGATCGTCAGTGGAGAGGGGCATGTTGTCTGCGGCCACTGTCGGAACTGCCTCGCTGGCCGACGTCATCTCTGTGCAGACACCTCTGGCATTGGTGTGAACCGACCAGGGGCATTCGCGGAATACATTTCCATTCCGCAAACCAATGTCTGGCATCACGCTGATGACATCGATCGCGAGGTCGCTTCCATCTTCGATCCGTACGGGAACGCCGTTCACACGGCTTTGTCCTTTGACGTGCTCGGGGAAGATGTGTTGATCACCGGAGCAGGTCCCATCGGCTGTATGGCAGCTGCCGTCTGCCAGTACGCGGGGGCAAGGTTTGTCGTTGTCACAGATGTCAATCCGTGGAGGCTGGAACTCGCCAAGAAGCTGGGAGCAACACGAGTCGTCGATGTCCGATCCGAGCGCATCAAGGACGTTCAGGAAGAATTGGGAATGAAGGAGGGCTTCGACGTCGGACTCGAAATGTCCGGAAATGAGTCTGCGTTCCGTGAAATGCTCGAGAATATGTGTCACGGCGGAAAGGTCGCCATGCTTGGGATTCCGCCCCGACCGATCGAAATTGACTGGAACATCGTTATTTTCAACATGCTGACCATCAAAGGCATCTACGGTCGAGAGATGTATGAGACCTGGTACAAGATGACGGTCATGCTGCAAGGGGGGCTCGATCTCACTCCAGTCATCACTCACCGTTTCGGTGCCGATGAGTTCCAGAAGGGTTTTGACGTGATGAATTCCGGACAATCTGGAAAAGTCATCCTCGACTGGACCGTTTTTTAAGGCGAAATCCTCAGTTCTTGCTGTGAACGCTGCGATCATCTCCCGACTTCGGGAATGACGAAATCCATGCCAGACAGATCGGTTGCGGCGGGCGACGCCACACCTATAATGCTTTTCAGCGAACGAGTTACGTTTGGTTGTGGACGTGTGTGGAATCGCCATCAGTGCAATTCGCCGCCACATCAAAACAATCGTGACTCTCTATCGAGAACGCCCAACAGGTCAATGGATCATGTTTGACTGGTTTCGCAACGTCTGGATTGCTGTTTCGACAGTGATCAAGGGAATGTGGATCACCCTCTTTACAATGGGGAAGACCTACCAGCGAAAAGCCTTTGCCGAAATTTACGAATATCCGGAAACTCCGGTTCCGGTGAAAGCTCGTTATCGCGGATTCCACCGCTTCGACCTGACGACTTGCATCGGTTGTGAAAAGTGTGCTGCGGCTTGCCCTGTTGACTGTATCTACATTGAAAAAGAGAAAAGCCCGGTTGGCAAAGGCTTTCGAATCGACGGGTTCACCATCGACTACACAAAATGCATGTTCTGTGCACTTTGCGTCGAACCTTGTCCGGTCGACTGCATTTTCATGGGCTCTAACCACGATCTCAGCTGCTACAGCCGTGACGGTTGTGTTGTGGATTACGCGAAGCTTCCACTGGAAACAGCATGGGGACAGGCCACACTGAATCCAACTTCTGTCGCCGAATCCAAGGTTCTCTACGAACCGGTTTGGGTGAAGGGTGAGCCAAGCCCGTTTGAATACTCTGAAGCGGAATAGTTGACGAAACGACCCGTCTCTTCATTCGAAATTGTAGCCTTTCCATGACTGACATTCTTGTTCACTTCATCCTCTTCATCATTGCGGGCGCAGTTCTCGTAGCAGCTCCAATGTTGATCGGTCGGCTCGTGCGACCAAGTCTCCCGACGCCGGAAAAAGACGCTGTCTACGAGTGTGGTGAACCTACGATCGGATCAAGCTACGTCCAGTTTGATATTCGCTTTTACGTCGTCGCACTGCTCTTCATCATCTTCGACGTCGAAGTCGTCTTCTTCTTCCCGTGGGCAACAGTCTTCGGAGGAGTCACGCAACTGGCAGACACGCGGCTTACAGAAGCTGCCCGCACCAATCTCACCGACAAACTCTTGAATCTTGAGCCCGGAACAGCAACTGCAGAAACAGCAATTGCCGCTTCCGATGCACTTCGTATCGCATGGACTGGATTCGCGGACATTCTTGTCTTCTTCGGAGTCCTGCTGGTCGGATTCGCTTATGTCTGGCGACGCGGCGACCTCGACTGGGTTCGAGCGATGGTCAATCAGGCGAAAATCGCCCGTGCACAGGGGCGTAAAAACTCACAAAATGAAGCCCGAGTCGATTCGCAACTCGTCTCTTGATTTAGCCGAATCTCCAATTGAATTCCGGGTCCGAATCGATTCTCCGATTCAACTTGCCCCGGCAGCTAGTGCAGACAGAAATCATGACGCCACAAGAAATTCATCAGTCGCTGACCGATCGGTTTGGAGAAGAGGTGGTTCTCGGCTTCGAAGCCGGTGCGAAAGATCCCTGGATCGAAATCGCTGCACCACGAATTGCTGAAGTTGGCCAGTTCGTCAAAAGTGATCCGGCCCTGAAACTCGACATGCTCTGCGATCTCTCGGGCGTTGATTACCTCGAACCAGACGCGAAACTCGCCAAGAAGTTTCCTTTCGAGCCGCACGTCGAAGTCGTCTATCACCTGCTGAGCATCGAACACAATCACAAGATCACTCTGAAGGTGAAACTTCCTCGCTGGAAAGATGATCAATCGGGTCAACTGCCAAGCGTTCCATCAGTCTCTGGAGTCTGGGCGATCGCAGACTGGCATGAGCGCGAAGCTTACGACCTCGTCGGGATTTTCTTCGAAGGTCATCCGAACCTCGTTCGAATTCTTTGCCCCGATGACTGGGAAGGCCACCCGCTTCGTAAAGACTACGAGTTCCCATTGGAATATCACGGCATTCGAGGCTAGTCACAGCCCCGCGTTCCCGCTGCAGCTTATTGAGAGAAGACATGGCAACTCAGCTTGAAGATCAGCGAATCATCGAATTTGATGTTCGAACCGACGAAATGCTCGTCAACATGGGGCCGCAGCACCCAAGTACTCACGGCGTGTTGCGACTCCTGCTTCGCACCGATGGTGAAGTCGTCTACGAAGTGACACCGCACATCGGATACTTGCATCGCTGTGCCGAAAAGATTGGTGAAAACCTCACCGGACCGCAGTGGATTCCATACACCGACCGTATGGATTACCTCGCCGGGATGAACATGAATCTCGGCATGTCGCTGACATTCGAAAAGCTTCTGGGGATTGAACTCCCGGAAAAAGCCCAAACGCTCCGAGTGATCATCGCTGAACTCGGTCGCATCGCCAGCCACCTTGTTGGGATGGGCGCTTATGGTCTCGACCTCGGAAGCTTCAGCCCGTTCCTTTACGCTTTCCGCGAACGTGAAATCATTCTCGACCTGTTCGAAGAAGCTTGCGGTGCTCGACTGACCTACAGCTATCTCACCATTGGTGGAGCGACTCACGACCTCCCGAAAAACATTCAAATTCCGTCAGGCCTGGCTGCTTTGACAGGAAAAGATCCTAACCTCACGCTGAAATGGTCTGACGCCGTTCTGCTCTTCCTGGAATGGCTCGAAAAGCGTATCGCTGAATACCACACCCTGCTGACACGCAATTCGATCTTCATCAAACGGACCGCCGGACTCGGAATTTTGAGCCCCGAAATGGCTGTCGATTACGGCTGCACCGGTCCTGTGCTGCGAGGAAGCGGCATTAAACGCGACCTTCGCCGCGACGGAGATCCGATTTACACTCAGATGTACGACGGATATGACTTTGACGTCATCAGCGCTCCGTTCGATGGGGTTTCCGGAATTCCGAAGGAAGTTGTCCTCGGGGACAACTGGTGTCGCTTCTTCGTGCGAATGCTCGAAGTGGTCGAAGCGATCAAGCTCGTCCGTCAAGGGTTGGAGAAATACCCAAGCAGTGAAGGGGACTTCCGAGTTCCTTACAAAATGACGACCAAACTTCCGGTCGACGAATGCTATCTCGAGACCGAATGCCCACGCGGCTGGATGGGCTTCTACATCGTTGGTGATGGACAAGCCGAACCGATGCGAGCACGTGCGAAGAGTTCTTGCTACTGCAACCTTTCGATCACCGGACCGCTGTGTGAAGGTGTCCTCCTGGCTGATATCCCTTCAATTGTCGGATCCCTCGATATCGTGATGGGTGAAATCGACCGCTAGGCCGATCTCGGGAGATGACCTCGCAACGAAGCAGGTGAGTCAAACATTCAGCAACAGCGACAAGATGCGCAGCCACTGAGCTGAACGATGTTGCTGCGAGTTGAAAGACGCTTCGGACGACACTCGGCCCTCGATGAATTCATGCGAGTGTGCGATGGGAACCACGATTCGAGTCAAACGAATCTATGACGAAGCATCCCCCGCCGACGGTTTTCGAGTTCTCGTCGATCGTCTCTGGCCCCGAGGAATTTCGAAGGCAGCTGCTCAGATCGACCTTTGGGCGAAGGATTGGACACCTTCGAACGATCTTCGGAAATGGTTCCATCAAAACCTGTCGCAGGTTGACGAGTTCGCCAAACGCTATCGAACCGAACTCCTCGAGAACATCGACGAAGTTGAGTCGACAATCAACTCATTGAAGTGCCACGATGTCGTCACACTCGTGACCAGTACCAAAGACATCGCAGCTGGTCACGCAGCCGTTTTGAAAGAGTTCCTTGTCGCAAGGTGGCCAACCCGCGACAGTAAGGGCTGATTGCCGCATTCTGTGGTTCGGATTGACGGCAATCTAGACTGTCGCGTCTGACCAGCGACTTCATCAGAATGCGTTCCCCGCCAGATCAAGAGAGAGGCCCAGCTGTGCAAAGGTGCGATGTTGCGATCATCGGAGGCGGGATTGTCGGGTTGGCGACTGCCTTTGAATTGATGCAGCGATATCCCGGAAAAAAGATTGTGATTCTGGAGAAAGAATCACAGATCGCGATGCATCAGTCTGGGCACAATTCCGGCGTATTGCATTCCGGCATCTACTACAAACCGGGAACTTATCGAGCCAGGAACTGCCGCGCCGGCAAGCTTGCCATGCAGAAGTTCTGTGACGAAGAAGGGATTCCCTACGACCTCTGCGGAAAGGTCATCGTCGCCACGAATGAGAGCGAACTCGGGCGTCTTCAGGACATCTACGAACGCGGGCTCGCCAACGGCGTGAACTGCGAGATCATTGATCGCACACGTTTGCTTGAACTCGAACCCAATGTCGCTGGAGTGCAGGCGATTCATGTTCCTGAGTCCGGAATTGTCGACTACCGACTCGTCTGCGAACGGCTCGCCAAGAAGCTGACAGAGGCGGGGCATCGCATCTGGTTGAATGCCGAAGTCACTGCGATTCGACAGGAGCCATCTCAAGTCATCGTCGACTCCACGCAAGGGGAATTGAAAGCAGATATTCTCGTGACATGCGGCGGGCTGTGGGCAGACCGATTGATCTCACTTTCGCATCAGCGACCGGAAGCTCCCATCGTTCCGTTTCGCGGCGAATACTTCTATCTCAAGCGAGAAGCCGAGCATCTCTGCCGAGGACTCATCTATCCGGTTCCCGATCCTAAATTCCCGTTTCTCGGCGTCCACTTCACCAGGATGATCCACGGGGGGGTCGAGTGTGGACCGAATGCGGTTTTCGCATTCGCCAGGGACGGCTATCAAAAGACCGATGTCCGGTTCCGAGACCTCTCGCAGTCACTCTCACATGTCGGATTTCTCAAACTTGCAGCCCGAAACTGGAAAGCAGGGTTGGACGAAATGTGGCGATCGTGGAACAAATCTGCATTCGTCACCGCGCTTCAAAAACTGATTCCCGACATCAAAAAAGAACACCTGATCGCAGCTCCCGCCGGAGTCCGAGCTCAGGCCCTCGGTCGCGACGGAATGCTGATCGATGACTTCCTGTTTCAGGAGTCAGATCGCATCGTGCATGTTGGAAATGCTCCTTCTCCGGCAGCGACCTCCTCTTTGAATATCGGTAAACTGATCGTCGACAAACTCAGCTCAAAAAGTGCCTTCTCAAACTGACGTCTCGGGCCAGAGAGAACAATCCATGAACCGTGAATATTCCAATCCCGAATCTCAGTCTTGCGAGCCAGTCGCGCTCCCCGGCCAAAACGACTATGCGAAGCAACACACAGCAAAAATTTTGTCTCAGCGAGTCCTCGCCGACAAGACGTTCGCGATTCGTGTTGATGCGAGCGAGTTGGCCCAGACAATCACGCCAGGACAGTTCTTCATGATCCGGCCCGAGCAAGGAACGGACCCGCTGCTCGGCCGCCCATTTGCGCTGTACGACACAATTGTCGACGAGCAGGGATCGCCCGTCGCTCTTGAGTTCGCCTATCACGTCGTTGGGAAAATGACCAACCTGATGAGCGAATGGGAAAGCGAAGAAAACGTCGTCATCTGGGGACCGCTGGGCAATGGGTTTCCGTTCTACGAAGGAAATCACCTCATGTGTGTCGGAGGAGGAATCGGTTACACCCCGTTTCTCGCTGTGACGAGGGAGACGCTCGGAAAACGGACGTATGGAGAACTCCAAGAGAGTTCACGCGGGTCACTTGCCTCGACAAATTCAGAACGCCGAGTAACTCTCTGTTATGGAGCCCAAAGTCAGCGCTATCTCGCCGATCTGTCTGACTTCGACGACTTTGAGAGTTCAAGATTTCGCATTCAAACATCAACCGACGATGGATCGGCCGGGCATCACGGATTTGTCACCGAACTCGTTGCTCGGAACCTCTCAGCACAAGGTGATGATCGCCCCGACGGCGTTTACTGCTGCGGACCAGAGCGAATGATGGCAGCTGTTGCGAGCATTTGTCTGGCAGAAAATGTTCCCTGCTGGCTCTCCCTCGAAACTCCTATGGCTTGCGGCTTCGGTGCCTGTTTCAGCTGTGTGACAAAAGTCGTCACCGATGACGGCTGGGACTACCGTCGGACTTGTATCGAAGGGCCAGTCTTTCGAGCAGAGAGTCTAGCTCTCCAGTAACGCTGATTACTCGCGTTAGATGAGTCATACAAGTTCATTCGATCGTGCGGATTCATTCGCGGCGGTGGTTGAATCGCTGCAAACCGTCCAACATGAATTCGATCGCCGATGCGATTAGGGTTCTCCCTAAGTCCGGCGAGTGTTGTATTTAGTCGACACGTTCCCTCACACCTTGTTCTATAGTCAACCTAATTCTCACCCTTCCATTCTTCCGTTGACTCAATGTGAGAGAAAGTTTTCTTCAATGAATACGGCTTCCAACTACATTGCCGCAATGATCATGGTGATCACAGGAATATTCCTGACGATGCCAGGAGAACTTGAAGCGAAAAGCGACTGGCTGAAAGGAACTGTTCAGACTGGAGGAACGAAGCATTCAAAACCGAACTCCAAAGTCCGTGTCACGCTCTATGAAGCTACCGAAGGACGACCAAATGTCGTCGGACAAACGACTTCGAAGAAAAACGGCGACTTCAAACTGAAGGCACGGAAAGATAAGACCGACAGCATTTTCTTTGTCACAGCGGAAGTCGGATACGGCGACGAGTATGTGGCCATCCTTGGTCATCGACTTCCTTCAGATGTGACAATTAACGAACTGACGACCGTCGCAGCTGCCTATTCGATGGCTCAGTTTTATCGAACCGGAGAAATCTCGGGCAACGCATTCTCATTGCGAATCGCTGCGATGATGGCGGAGAACATCGCCTCATCCAGAAGCGGACGGACGTCTTCCGTTCTCCAGAAGTCACCCAATGCTGATCAAACGAACTCCATTCGAACAGTTCGATCTCTCGCCAACCTGCTCGTGGCCACAACTAACAATTATCTGATTCGATCGACTCTGCTGTATTTAACAGAGACCGATCGCGGAGAACGGCCTCGCAATACAGTGGTTGCTTTGGCCAACCTGGCTCGTGATCCCAGCTGGAATGCTTCATTGATCTACTGGCTGACAAAAGCCAAGCGAGTGTATACGCCAGTCCTGCATCGCGAGCCGGATTCCTGGGTTGTCACTGTAAAGGTCAATGACTCCGGTGACGACGCATTTCTTCTCGGTGGTCCGGCAAACGTCGCGTTCGACTCACGCGGATATGTCTGGGTCGCAAACAACGTTGTTCAGGGAACTCCCAATTCCGCCCGGAACATCATGGTACTGCAGCCAAACGGAAAACCTGCCAAGGGTGGTGATGGACTTCCCGGTTCACCGATCACCGGCGGAGGAATTCTCGGAGTTGGTTGGGGAATCACCATCGGACCGGATGACCATGTTTGGGTCGGGAACTTCGGATGGGGTGATCTTCTGCCGACGGCCGACCGAACAGATGATGACGCGAACGGAAGCACCTCTCTGATTTCACCAGCAGGCATTCCACTCTCCATTCCAATCGGATTCTTTGGCGGAACCTATCGCGTTCAGGCAATCAAGGTCGACGATTCAGGAAACGTCTGGTCGGCCAGTTTCGGCAACAACACTGTTGTGATGTATCCAGGTGGAAATCCGGAACAGGCTGTTCAGGTTGATTTCCACGCAGGCGCTGCTCCATTCGGATTGGCTGTGGCACCAGACGGAGCAGTTTGGGTGACGAACTCAGGGGGATTGTCAGGCAGACAACAGAGCAGCGTCGCGAAGATCGTTCTGGATAACAACGGCGATCCGATCGTCGAGTTCACTCACGATGTGGGCCATACACTGAAAGTCATCGACGTCGACTCAATGGGGAATGCGTGGTTCGCTTCTCAGGAAAACCACACCGTTTACGCATACGCACCTGATGGAACTCAAATTGGTGCCTACACTGGCGGCGGAATCTTTGGTCCGTGGGGACTTACTGTCGACGGTGAAGACAACATCTGGGTTTCGAATTTTGGACCACTCGGATTTGACAGCGTGCTGACACAGGGACGATTGTCCAAACTCGCCGGAGCCAATCCTGCCACGCGTCCTGTGAATGCAGCCATGGGTGATCCGATTTCCCCGTCGACGGGTTACACCGTTCACTCAGCAGGTGAAGAAGTTTTGCTGCATGATGGAACTCCGCTCAACGGCCCGGACAGCAATCTTCCGAGCTACGTTCCCATGATGCGGCAGACGAGTGTTCAGATTGACCAAGCTGGCAACGTCTGGACCGTCAACAACTGGAAACCGAAGTTTGCGACCGACGTCCTGGGATTCGATTCCGGAATTATTGATACGGACGGAAACCCTGGTGGCGACGGCCTGATTATCTTCGTTGGTTTGGCCCCACCGCCGAAATAAGCCCGCCAACTCGACTGCTTATCGCCATCGCATGTCGTCGGTCAAAGTGACCTGTCGACATGCGATGGTTTCGTTTGGGGACACATGTCTTGCACACAGTCCTCTCGCAAACATCTTTAAAGCGGATTTGTTGATGTGCTTCAGGATTCGCCAGTTGGCATTTTGGCAGTCACGGTCAATTGCCCCGTTGTCTTCAACCAACTGAGCAGAATGGCGACCGGTGCACATGCAAGGTGAACAAACATCGGCGGGGCTACGAGAAACCAATTCAGGAGAGTTTTCCCGAGCCGCGAATTCGGATTCCGATTGAGCAACCAGAGACCGGTTCCTCCAAAGTAGTCGCGCACACTCCGGTGATTTGAGACGCGAATCTCGGTGAAGCCAGCATCGCTGAGTAGCTGCCTCAGAATCCTCGGTCGGAATTGATGCAGGTGCCGTGGAGCATCCCAAGCAGGCCAATACTTACCGAAAAAACGACGTTCGAGCGATTCATAGTTGGGAACGCTGAAGTACAACTTTCCACCTGGAGTCAGAAATCGACTGACTCGTTCAAAAAACTGAGGCGGGCTCTTCACGTGCTCGACAACCATCCATGCAAAGACAGCATCGAACGTATGATCGGGCAGATTCGAACTCTCAATCGTTCCCGTCTCGACCGAATGTCCAAGGGAGCGCGCGATGTCAGCAGCAGCGGGGGATGGTTCGATCCCCTGAGCACTCCAATTGGCATCGCGCAGCTTCGTCAGAAAATCTCCACGACCGGTTCCGACCTCCAGTGCACGATTGTGCTGAGGATCAGGGACTGGAATGACTTGCGAGTCATCCCGCGACAGCCAGTGGTACAACGGTCGGATTCCCGGAATCCACCGAATCGGCGGACGTGCATACCATGGTTTGTAATCCAGATCAGGATCACTCGACTGAGTGGCCTGCTGATGAGGCCCGTAATCGTCCGGGTAGCACGCTGGCAAGCTGGCATCGATCGGGCAGGGGTTCAGGAAGACGTGAGTACATGAACTGCACTCAACAAACTGGTATTCACCCGGAACGCCACACAGCCAGTCTCGATTGGTCATCACATGATCAAACTCGCTGCTTCCGCAGAGAGGGCAGGGAATCGTTTCCACAATGATTTCGGACTGGTTCAATTCAGACGGTTCCTCAATCATCTTCTTCCCGTGAGCGATTCCAGCTTGCAGCGAAAGATCTGCTGCAACGAATAGTGCCTTCAATCGTAGTTTTCATTCTTAGCACTACGGTCGAAGTTAGTTCGAACCTAGATATTAACATTTGAGCTAGGATAGCGATTCACTCCGACGAGAGTTGTGGCGGTTGTTGTCCTGGTCTTCTGAGATATTTCACTTCGTAGTCGTCTGGAAGAGGAGTGACAAAATTTTCGGCCGCCCATTCGTTCCATTTACGTTCGAGATCCTCAACGAGTTCTGAATGATGGTCAGCGAGGTTAACGAGTTCAGTTCGATCAGTGGGAATGTGGTAGAGCTCCCATGGTTCGTCGCGAAGGGAAACAAGTTTCCAGTCTCCCGCGTGAACAGCACGATTCCCCTCATGTTCGAAGAATAGGATTCGACCACGATCGTCTTCCGAATTGAGAAGCGAGATCAAATTCTCGCCTGGCCCCTTTTGATTGTCGGCCAGTTCTGTATCTGCGACTTCAGCTGCGGTCGGCATGACATCGATCAAGTGTGCCGGTTGATGCGAGACCACATTCCGAGGAACCGATCCGTTTGGCCAATGCACGATACAGGGTGAGCTAATCCCTCCTTCGTGATTAAAATGTTTATACAATCGCCACGGCGAATTTGAAGCATTCGCCCATCCTGAACCGACGCTATGATAAGTTTCCGGGCCTCCCATTTCATCGAGTTGCTCACCGACATGAAGCTCATTGTTCGGACTTGATTTCCCGTCGAACCCGTACGGATCCCATTCCGCACATGCTCCGTTGTCGGAGAGAAAAATAATCAGGGTGTCTTCGAACTGCTCTGTTGCTTGAAGTGCATCCACGATCCGTCCGATGTTCTGATCGACACGATCAACCATCGCTGCGTAGATTGCCATTCGACGAGCAAGATCGAGACGACGCTCTGAGCTGAGAGTTCCCCACTCGGGATTCAAGCCGGTGTGCGTTTCTCCGAAATTCCAATACTGCGAACGGGGAGTAAGGTTCGTATCCTGATCGACAATTCCCAGTTCCTTCATGCGAGTCAATCGATCCTCACGAATCTGGTCCCAACCGACGGAATACGTGTCCGCGTATTTCGCGATGTCTTCCTCGCGTGCATGAAGCGGAAAATGTGGAGCATGATAAGCAACGTACAAAAACCAGGGAGAACCTGGAGTTGCTTGCGACATCTCAAGAAATTGCAGCGCATGATCGGTGACGGCATCTGTTCCGTAAAATCTTCCTTCGGGATATTCGATCCGTTCCCTTCCCGCCGGCAACCGCAAGTAGTGATCGGGGTCCCAAAACGTCTGCGCGCTAATTAGTGTTCCGTAGAATTCTTCAAACCCGTGCTCTGTCGGATCGGGAGTTCCGAGATGCCACTTACCGGAGTGAAAACAGCGATAACCACCCGCCTGAAGGACATCTGCAATGGTCGGCGTTCCCTCCGGGATGCGGCCACGATAGCCGGGGCGACGCAAGTCTTCGACTTTATGACCAACGCCAACTCGATGCGGATACTGTCCGGTCAACAAACTTGCACGCGAAGGACAGCAGCGGCCGGTCGTATAAAAGCGAGTCAGTCGCGTTCCGTTGGAAGCCAGACGATCGAGTTCGGGAGTCTCAATTTCTCCTCCGTAGCAACCCAGGTCACTGAACCCCAGATCATCCGCCACGATCAGCAGAATGTTCGGTTTTTCCTCAGTTGCTACGGGATCAGCAGCAGATGCAGTCGCCAACCATAAGCAGGCAGCCCAGAATGCAATCATGCGACAGAGCTTTTGTCGATGAAAATCTGACGTGTTCGCAGCGAGCATGGGCGTTCCTCAGTTGATGGTCCAACCAGTCTGCTTCAGGTGTTCGACACTTTGAACGATCCGTTCTTGCGTTTGTTCAAGCGTCAGCGGTACTTCCCCTTGAATACCCTCTACCTCAAGGCTGCATGGCCCGGAGTAATTCTGTTCAGTCAAGACTGTTCGTAGTTTTGCGAAGTCGACAGCCCCTCCATCTCCGAGTGCGGGAAAGAACCAGTCTTCAAACCTTCCTCGGCAGTCTTTCAGATGAACATGCCTGATGAACGGAGCTATTTTCTGCTGCTCTGCCCAGAGATCGACAGTTTGATTGTAGTAGAAGAGATTTCCGGGATCGAAGTTGATACGGACAGCGTCGTGATCAACGCGTTCCATCAATTCGAGCATCCTCTCGGCGTTTTGGCATGTTCCGGGATGCGTTTCACAACAGTACGTGATTCCAGATTCTGCACAGCGGTCGCCGATTTGTCGCATGTTCGCAACCAGTGTTGGCCACTCAGATTCGTCTTCGATAGCGCCTCCGCCAGCAACGATGAGAGAAACCCCCAATCGTGCTGCATGGTCGATCTTCTTCAACGTGGCATTGAGAACTTCGGGGAGCAATGGATTTCCTGAAGTCACATTGCAGGACGAAAGCTTCAATCCGGATTGCTGAATCGTTTCGGAGAGAGCATCGATCTCTGCTTCCGTCGACTGATCTGTGGCGACCGGCTGCTCACCGAAGAAGGATGGCACGCCAGCATTTTTGATCGCCAGTTCAACATGCGTGATCCCGGTGGACGCGAGAAATTCAAAGGCAGCCGGTGGGCCAAAGCGACCATATGAGTTGGTGAAGCACGAAGGAATCATAAACGTTGACTTTCTCAGACCTTCACGAAAACAGCTCAGTGAATGCGACAAATTTCAATCTACGCAATCGATTCGTCCGGTTGATCAACATTGTCTCTCCGAACATCGTATCGCAGCTCCGCCATTCCTGATCCAAATGCTCGAACAGAGGTCAGATGCAAAGTCGGGCTTAACACCGTCCTTGGAAACAATGGCTTCCCCGTACCCAGCGTTGCCGAGCCAATTTGAATGATCAACTCGTCCAGCAGACCGGCGTCGAAGAATTGTCCCGCCAGGTCACCACCACCGACAATCCAGATATTCTTGCCGTCAGCTTCTTGGAGCATCGCCTTGTGAACACGACTCACGTCACCTTCGACGAATCGAACGTCCGCGCCCGGGATTTCGGGAAGCTGTCGAGTTGAGAACACCCATGTGGGCTGAGTGTATGGCCATCGAGAACCGGTCTCTTCGACTGCCTTCTCAGAATTTCGAACGACCCATTCGTAGGTTGCCGATCCCATCGCCAAAGCCCCGACGTTCTCAATAAACTCGGGGTAGCTGGATTCTTCGATGCTTCCAAGCGGGAAGAGCCAGTCAAGAGAGTCATCTTCCGTCGCCAGAAATCCATCGAGGGTTGATGCGGTGTAGTACTGAGTCTTCATCGATGTGGCACGGGTTATGAGTTGGCCAAGCGCTCGACCTTAATGTCCAGCAGATTGTCCTCTTCAGGCTGTACTGTGAGTCATTCCGAACCGGGCAATCCCAATCGTCGGTTCCGTTATTCTCCGCTCGCGACCTGTGGATCGCTGACGGGGAGACACAACCACGGCGGTCGAACGCTGGCGAGTTGATTTAATTCTTTCGCAGCGGCTCGGACTTTTCCCTCGGTTGTGAGATGAGTCATGAACACAAGCGGCACGATCGGCGGCTTGGCAGGAGCTTCTTCGTCCGAAACTTCTTTCTGAATGACGGAGGACAGGCTGATTCCGTTTCGTCCCAGAATATCTGCGATGTCGGCAATTACGTGAGGACGGTCTTCCACATGGAATCGGAAGTAGTATCGACGCTTGATGTCTTCGATATTCTGAAACGGAAACTGTTGTTCGGCTTGCCAGAGATTGAGCCTTCGGAAGGTCAACGCAGCACGTCCCACAGCGACATCAACAAGGTCCGCGACAACCGCTGAGGCAGTTGCCATCTGACCGGCCCCCATCGCTGAGAACCAGGCTTTTCCAACGGCATCACCTGTCAACTCAATCATGTTGTACGGCCCATTGGTCTGAGCCAGCGGTCTTGAGTGACGAATGAGTGTCGGCTGTGTGTGCAGCTCGAGGCATCCGTCGACCAGCTTTGCGGTGGCCAACAGCTTGATGGCGTAACCGAGTTCGTCAGCGAATCGAAGATCCTCGAGTAGTAACTCGTCGATTCCCTGCACGGGGAACTTGTCGGGGGTGAGTCGCTCTCCGAATGCGAGTTGCGTCAGAATCCCGAGCTTCTGGGCTGCGTCTGTGCCTTGCACATCCATCGATGGATCGGCTTCCGCATAGCCCATCGCCTGAGCTTCAGCGACCGCATCTTCGTAGGAGACTCCATTCTCGAGCATCTGAGTCAGAATGAAATTGCTCGTGCCGTTCAGAATTGCTTCGAGAGCCACAATCTGATTCCCAGCCATGGCTTGCCCGATCGCTGCAATCACGGGACATCCCCCCGCAACCGCCGCTTCGAAGGCGATGCTCCGCCCCGACTCACGAGCTTTCGAGAACAATGTGTCACCGTGTTCACAGAGCAAAGCTTTGTTGGCGGTGACGATGTCTTTGCCAGCCTCAAGAGCAGTTTCCACGATCTCTTTCGCTGGTGACAAACCACCAATCAACTCGACGATCACATCGTTGTCCGTGGACTTCGCGAGTGACAACGGATCGGTTGTTACTGGAATTCCTGCGAGGTCGACTGGCCGAGGCTTCGACGGATCTCGAACCACGATTCCGGTAATTTCAATGGGACGTCCTGCTCGCTGGGCAGTGCGTTGAGCGTGTTCCGTCAAAATCTGGGCGACGCCTGAGCCGACTGTTCCAAGACCAATTAAACCGACGCGCAATGAATCTGACATTTGAGGTTTAAGACCACCATTGAAAATATGAGTACACCTGCGGCCGGGACTCTCCGACCGGCGCACGATCAGATTAACGGGATCAATGGGTTGACGGGAGGCACAAGGGCGATTTCTCGACGATTTCACTCGTCAAGATGCCGGAGATGCAGTTATTCACGCCATGGATCTGCGGTTCCTGATCTGTGACTTTTACGCGGATCTGAATTTCTCGCACTGTCAAGGAGATTGCGAGCCGAGTGTTGCTTCCTATAATCCAAACAACTCCTCTCATTAGGCAGTTGATGTCATGATCAGCCGAAACAGAAATCCTGAGCGCATGGAAGCAGATTCAACGAAGCCCCATCAAACGATTCGAGTCGGTGCGGTCAGCTATCTGAACAGCCGCCCGCTTGTTGAATCACTCGACACTTATCAGCCAGAAATCGCGCTCTCACTGGACGTTCCGAGTCGGCTTGCAGATCAACTCGCCATCGGCGATCTGGATGTTGCCCTGATTCCATCTGTCGAAGCATTCGTCGATTCCGATTACAAAACCGTCTCTGATGCCTGCGTTGCAACGCATGGCCCCGTATTGTCGGTAAAACTGTATTTCCGTGTTCCTCCCGGGAAGGTCAAAACACTGGCTCTCGACGAAGGCTCCCGAACCAGCGCAGCACTTGCCCAAATCATGCTGGCAGAACGATACGGAGTGCATCCGGATCGAATCCAGCTTCCGCTCAATCAGACAACCTCCGACACAGCTGCTGACGCAGTCCTGCTGATTGGAGATCGAGCGATGTTTCCTCCGCAGGAAACTTTTCATTCGGTATGGGACCTCGGCGAGGAATGGGTCAAGTGGACCGGTTTGCCATTCGTCTTTGCAATGTGGACGACTCGTTCAGGACTTGCGCTCAATGGAGTCGAACGAATCTTGCAACAAGCGAGAGATTTAGGCCTCGAGCGCATCAATGAAATCGCCATCGATGGCGCCAACACTCTAGGGCTCCCACAAGAGATGACTCAGCAGTACCTGACCAAGAATCTGTATTTCAAAATGGGTGAAGCGGAGCGCGCAGGTTTGAGGCTGTTTCGAAGACTTGCCGCAGAAAACAATCTGATCCCGCGTCCGAACACAATTCGAACGCGAAGACACGCTGCGACAGATTCACTCGCCCGAGCTTAAACGGCTAGCGACTTTCACGGGCGTCTCGTCCTCGAACCAAGCAATTCGAAGACAGCCGCTCATGTGCCGAACTGAAGCCATTCACGCAGATGGCGGCTGAAGATCAGCAGCCCGACAATCGCTGCAACAATCGAAGCGACTAAAACGCTTCCAGCTGCAAAGTCTTTCGCTCGACGGGCTCGTTCGTCGATATCAGGTTGAAGCAGATCGACGACGGACTCAATCGCGGTATTGATGAGTTCCGCAGAGAGAACTCCGCCAATACAGATCGAGATCACGATCCACTCTAAAGTTGTCAGTCCGAGCACCATTCCCGCTACGATGACCGCAACAGCAACAGCCAGCTGAATTCGAAAATTACGCTCGGTCGCTGCCGCTTCAAAGAGGCTGCGGATAGCAATCTTCAAACTGATGAGAAACGAGTCGTTTTTCATGAGATCTAAGCGAGCGAGGAGAAACGATGAGGACGTCTGAGTGCACATTTGGGTTTGGATTGCACTCTCTCGCGAGCAAACACAGCCTGTGAATTGATGAAACAGCGAAAGCGAGTGCATCGGAAAGAGCAACTTGCTCTATTCCAGGAAATTCTCTCGACTCATCGAGCGGGGAATGATTGAACCGGAATAGACCTGAAACGGAAGAAGTTCGACCGTCGGAACGGGTCGATTGCTGTCGCTCGGAATAGGGAATCCTGGATTGATCCAGTTGTCTGAATTCTGATCCCGAACTTTTTTGACACTTCCATCTGCCATCAGAATATTGAGTGTCATCACTCCCGCCGCAAAATCTGGATGTTGTGGAGCCCAGTTTCGCGTGTCTTGAAGCCAGATCTTCCCGTCTACACCTCCGTCGCCTTCAGCGTCCGCTGTCGGCAGTTCGTCTCCACAGAAAGGGCCTGTTTCACATTCATCGACGGGCAAACGATCGGCAACCGTTCCAGGCGGAAGACTGACGAACGAGTCGGTCGACAGGTCCCAAGCTGCCGGCCCCTTGAGCATTGTCGCCACCAATTGCTCTCCGCGAGTAAGACCATCGACGTTGGCGAGAGTTTCCGAAACTTTGATCGTCGGAGCCCCTTCGGCGAGGAGTGGAATATTCTGTTGCGGGATTGGAGAAACCGCGAGGAGTCGCAAGTTGAGCGGTCCGAGCGTCGCACCTCGTTCATCAATCGGCCAGTTAGAGGAAGTTTGCCAGAGTCCATCAGCAGCCCTCTCCCAGGCGATGCCAGATCGGGCCAGATACCAACTCGGGGTGTAGTTGGTAGTCATGCCACTTCGAATCATCTCCGAAGCCATCTTGATGCGCTCAGAGTCTCCGGGGGTCAATGACCCGCTCCCCACTGGTTGACCATCTTTGGATTCCACAAGAAAGTCAGCACACTCGCCTTCAAGACGAAAGTTCAGTTCAGCGGGCATCTGAGTCACTGAAGGTGTTCCGGGAGTCCCGACCAGATCTGCGATGCCGTCAGCATGGCTGAGGCTGTGACTCGGACAGTGAAGCGTTGCTCCCGAAAGTCGCTTGAGGTGATAGAGATCCGAGACCCATCCAAACTCGATCGGACATCCATCGGAGAGAAAGTCATGCGATCCCGTGGAAAGCTGTGTTGCATCATTTTCATCGGCGAACTGCAAGAACGCGACACCGATCTGCCTCAGGTTGTTTTGACACTGAATGTCTCGAGATTGCTCTCGAAGCCTCATCAGCACCGGAGCCCCTAGACCGATCACAATAAACAGAATCAGCAACACGACCACAACTTCCGAAGCGGAAACTCCGGATCGCGCGGTCTGACGTTCGAACAGCATTCTCTTCGGGCTAGGACGTTTCATTTGATCCACGGACCATTCACAAAATCTTTCACACTCGTCGGCACAACAGGTCCGGGGTACGGCCGCGGATCAGCATGGGATGCGTCCATGAAGCTTTGAATCTGTTTGAGGACTTCAGGGTTTTGAGCAGCGATGTCATACTCCTCTGCGGGATCGGCGTTCAGATCGAACAGTTCGAGCGTCTCCTTCCCAGCCGCTTGAATGCCTTTCCATTTCCCCATGCGGACAGCTCGTCCCAATCCGCGATTCGAAAGGTATTCCCAATAAAGTCCTTCGTGACTTTGCTGATCACCTTCCCCAGAAAGCGTCGGCAGAAAGGAAATTCCATCGGTAACTTCGGGTGTGTCGGCTCCAATGGCTTCGCACAGTGTCGGTGTGACATCCCAAAACGCGAGCGGTTCGTCACTCACTTTTCCGGGAGCAATTCGATCAGGCCAGCGGGCCACAAAGGGAACGCGAATGCCACCTTCGTAAAACGTTCCCTTGTAACCTCTCAGATTCGCGTTGTTCTGGAAGTAGTCGGTCATCGTCGTCCAGCCACCATCTTTTCCTCCACTCTGACCTCCGTTGTCAGACGTGAAAATCACGAGTGTGTTGTCGTCGATTTCCATTTCCTTCAAGAGTTGGAGGATCTCTCCGACCTGACTGTCCATCCGGGAAATCATTCCCGCGAGAGTGGTGAGCCCATCTTCGGAACCAAGATAGTTTTCACGCGGATCGAGAATCGCGACCTTCGGAAACTGGCCTCGGTACGGAATCTCTGATTCTTCCGGAACGACAATTTCGACGTGTGGAATGATGTATGGGATATAGGCGAAGAACGGCTTGTCGTGGTTTGATCTGATGAATTCCATCGCAGAGTCATGAAGTTCGTCATTGACGTACTGATTCATTCCGGTGGAATTGCCGTCCAGCATCACCTTTTTATCGTTTTGCCAAAGCCAGTAGGGGTAATAGAAGTGAGCATGGACCTGCAGATACTGGCCGAAAAACTGATCGAAACCTTGCCGATTCGGATGTCCCGAAGTCCCCTCGTATCCCAGCCCCCACTTTCCGAAACCACCTGTGGCATAGCCGGCAGCCTTAAACCGTTCCGCGAGAGTGACGTCCGAATCGAGCAGGAATTGACGCGTGTCATTGGCCCGAACAGGGGTGTGCCCCGAGTGAAGCCCCGTCATCAACACACTTCGCGAAGGCTGGCAAACGTGCGAGCCAGCGTAGAACTGCGTGAACCGAATTCCCTCCTCTGCGATCCGGTCAATGTGAGGAGTTTTGATCTGATCCTGTCCGTAGCAACCGAGCGCCCCGTAACCGAGATCATCTGCGAGAATCAGAATCACATTCGGAGATGACTCAGCAACGGCCAACGAACCAAAGCAGAATGACCAATAGGCACAAAGTCCAAGAACGAGTGAGAGAAACGGTTTCATATCTGCGCTCATTATTGGGTCGTACAATGCACGACCGAGTTTCAAGATTCGCTGACCACGATACCCTATCAGTGAACAGATTGAATCTGCCAGCAACGTCAGAGATTTTCTCTTCAAGTCCATAAAGTTCGGAAACATCTCCCATCCGAAAACAGATTGACAATCCGCGAGTTCGATGAGTGCGTCGATGTTTCAAGTGATGGATGTGATTCAACATGCGGCATACCTGAAGAGTCTTCAGGCATGCGGAATTGCCGCCGGTAAAGAAGAACCATTCGACTCCGACCATTGCCAAACAGGGCCGATCCGGTAAAACGGAAGTTCAATCGCCAGCAAGTTATTCCTCGCACTTCGAAGTTGCGCACATATGTCTCTCGGTTTGTTAAACGATCTGTCTCGTGATGAGTTGATTGCCTGGGTTGAGCAGGCTGGTCACGCGAGCTATCGGGCCGATCAGATTCGTCGATGGATTTTCGGGAAACGCGTCAACGATTTCGACGAAATGCACGACATTCCCGCGAGCTTGCGTTCCGCGTTGAAGGAGGAATTTCAACTTCTCGGCGCGAAAATCGTTCGGCATCAAGTCTCCGTCGACGGAACCGAAAAACTTCTGCTGGAATTCGACGACAAAGAGCAAACTGAGTGCGTCTTGATGCGGGAAAGCGACCGCAACACGATCTGTGTCAGCACACAAGTTGGCTGCGCGATGGGTTGCGTCTTTTGTGCCAGCGGACTCCTCGGCGTGAAACGCGATTTGACGACCGGTGAAATTCTCAGTCAGATCCTGCTGATGGACCGACTGCTCAGCGCTGATCAAAGAATCACGAACGTCGTCATTATGGGAATGGGTGAGCCGCTCGCCAATTTGCGCAACCTGACTCCAGCTTTGCTCACTCTGAATGAAAAAGGGGGCATGGGACTCGGCGCACGACGAATCACTGTTTCGACTGTGGGACTGCCGGAGAAAATCGCCGAGCTGGCTGCACTGAACATTCCGTTCAATCTCGCTGTCTCGCTGCATGCCCCAACGAATGAACTTCGAGACCAGATTGTTCCCGTCAACAAGAAGATTCGGCTGGAACGCATCCTGCAAGCTGCGGACAACTATTTCGACAAGACCGGTCGACGAATCACGTATGAATACGTTCTCCTCTCCGGAGTCAACGATGCGGATGAGCATGCGACGGAGTTGGGGAGGCTGTTGAAGACACGGAATGCTCACGTCAATCTCATCCCGATGAATGATGTTTCGTCACTCGATTTGACTGCTCCCTCCGCTCCTAGAACAGATCAGTTCGTGAAAATCCTGCGGTCCTGGAACGTCAACGCGACAGTCCGCAAACGCAAGGGAGCGGACATTGATGCGGCGTGCGGTCAGTTGCGTCTCGAAGAATTGACTCAACTCGAACCAGTCGCCAAAACCGCGAAACCGCAGTCGAGCCCTTCCACCACCTAATTCAGTTCAACGCAGAACTCGACCGAGAGTGTTGCATATGTGGCAACTGATCGCACAAGGGAATGACCCTAGACAGCGCTGGAGACAGCGTCTCGAAGATCAACGGGCCTATACGGTCGGGCGGTCCGTCGACTGCGATTTGCCAGTCGCCTGGGAAAACCAACTCTCACGACAACACTTTCAGCTACTCGTCGAAAACGGAACTCCCCAGCTTCTAATTTCTGAAGCAGCCAGAAATCCCGTCTTCTCACACGGAGTGGCCCTCAAGCCGGGACGACACTCTGCTCCCGAACGATTTGTGGTCGGCACAACGAGTTTCTTCCTCAACAAGATCGCTCCATCATCAACTTCCCCCAGCGGACCGTTTCAGGAACTGGTGTTCACTCAGCAGGAACTGAGACAAGTTCAGTTCGAAGATGCAGACCGACGACTGGAAGCTCTCGCCCGGCTGCCGGAACTGATTCGCGAATCGATGTCTCGTTCAGAATGTGCGACGCAACTCGTGGCGATGATTCTGGCTGGAATCCGGTACTCAGAGGGCGCCGCTGTCGTTTCACTAAACGATTCCGGAAGCATCGATATTCATGCCTGGGACCGCCGCAACGAAACTCAGGGACCATTCAAACCGAGCGTGCGACTGGTGCGTGATTCACTTCAGGATGACCGATCAGTGATGCACATCTGGGAGAAGAACCAAACGACGACCGAACAGTATACGATGGCCCCGGAGCTGGACTGGGCGTTCTGCGTTCCGTTCACAGTCTCGGACCGTGAAAGCTGGTGCATCTACGTGACTGGCAAGCTGGACTCGCCCATTCTAGAAGCAAATCCCACGAGAAAGACGATTCAATCGGACGTCCGATTTACACAACTCGTCGGCGAGGTCATAAGCAGTTCTCAAAAGATGAACCGGCTCGAAGGCCAGCTTTCCGTTCTCAGGCGGTTCCTTTCGCCTCCCATTCTGACAGCACTCGAAGAAACAGGACACGGACGCGAACTGAACATTGATCTCCTGAAACCGCGCGAGTGCGATGTCACCGTTCTCTTTTGCGACTTGCGTGGATTCAGTCAACGTGCAGAAGTTTCGAGTGATGATCTCACCGGTTTGCTCAATCGGGTGAACGGTGCTCTGGAAGTGATGTCTCAGGAGATCCTTGGTTTCGGTGGAGTGACTGGAGACTTTCTGGGAGACGCTGTACTCGGCTTCTGGGGATGGCCATTTGCTTCGGAAGACTCCCCGCTGAAAGCCTGTCGCGCAGCGGTTTCCATCCGCCGCGCGTTTGCGAAAATCCACCGTGATCCCAATCATCCGTTGACCGATTTTCAGATGGGAATCGGGATCGCTCACGGCCGCGCTGTGGCAGGGCAAATCGGAACGAGCGGACGAATGGCTGTCACCGTGTTCGGTCCAGTGGTGAATCTTGCAAGTCGACTAGAAGGACTGACGAAGAAGCTGCGCGTCCCGATTGTCATGGACGATGCAACAGCACAACTGGCTCGCAAAGGACTCACTCCCGAAGAAGGTCGAGTGAGAACGCTCGCTCGCGTCCTGCCGTACGGGTTGGAAAATGTTCTCTCCGTCAGCGAACTACTTCCGCCATTTGGTGAAGACTCAGAATTGACGGACACGCTTATCGAGAACTACGAAGAAGGCGTCCAGCAATTCGTTGATGGAGACTGGGAAGCCGCCTATCGATCCCTGCACTCCATGCCATCCAGTGATCAAGCTCAAGACTTCCTCTTGGCTACGATCACGCAGAGCAATCGTCGGGCCCCGTCGAACTGGAAAGGCGTGATCGAACTGCCAAGCAAATAGGCTGCAAAGACTCTCAATGGCATCGTGGAAGATTCTCAACTGTTAAAATTCGCAGAAGAGAGACTACACCCCACCGTCATTTTTTGGTTAAATTCGGGAACACGTCAGCTCCATCACTTCTGATGGTCAATCATTCTGACTGCAATTTACTGCCAATCATCCTCGATCGAGGTCTGAATAAATATGATCCACTACTCGTGCGATCTCTGCGGAAAGTCGCTGGGAAAAGAACGATACGAAGCGAACATTGAAATCACTCCAGTTCATGATCCAGATGAACTGACTGAAGAGGATCTCGACATCGATCATCTTCAACAGATCGGAGAAGAGATCTCCAAAATGGGCTCCACGAAAGAATTTGAGCTCGAAGAAACCGGCCCGAAAAGAATGAAGTTCGACTTCTGCACGGCCTGCGCACATCGCTTTGCGAAAACGCCGCTACATCCGAAAATGACTCGGGCCGTCCGGTACAGCGAGAACTAGAGCATCTTCAACTCTGGTTCGCAGCGATTCAAACAGGCAATCGCTCACTGTTGAGAAGAGAAGTACACCGGCGACGACACAGACACTTCCTGTGCTCACTCCGATAGACTGCCAGCTTCTCTTCTCACACCACTGACGATCATTCGACAAAGCATGGATCGCCAAGAGCAAGTTGCTCTTTCCTGTGCACTCGGTTTCGATGTTTCACAAGCCGAAACGCCGAGCTTGCTCGTACGAGATCGTGCACACCAAGTCGAAAAACGCTCTAAGAGTTCGTCGCGGGAATGATCAGCCATGAGCCGAAAGCGTTTTCGTCGTCCATCCAGGACCGGACCAGTTCTCTTCGTCCTCTTGATCCTGTGGATTGCGTATCGGCTCTACTCTGTTTCGGAGCAGCAACAACAGGCTCCAGTCGCGACTTACGAGAACGTCGTTGTGGCGCGCGTTGTCGATGGGGACACCTTGCTGCTCGACTCAGGTGCCCGATTGCGGCTTCTCGGAGTCGACACTCCCGAAACCAAACACCCGGATCTCCCTCCGCAACCGTTCGGGCTGGAAGCGACTCAATTCACAGAACGTTTCATACAGTCAGGCGATGTGCGGCTTGAATTTGACCGAGAACGATTTGACAACTACGGAAGAATTCTCGCCTTCGTTTTCGTCAATGATCGCATGCTCAACGAAGAGCTAGTCGCTGCCGGATTGGCAACGGCAGAGCCACAATACCCCTATCGAGGCGACTACAAACGCAGGTTCCTCAAGGCAGAGGAGTCCGCGAAGGCAGCACGTCTCGCAATCTGGTCGATTCAAGAATTGCCCAAACAAGAAATTCTCCGCGAGTTTTGACCAGCCGGATCGTTTTTTCTTGAGCCGGGAGGGCATTTGTGAATGCTCTATTCTCGCCATCGGCAATTTTTGCTAGTAATATCGCGTCCAAGACGGATTTCCGATCGCTTATTGTCTGATGTCCCAAACGACATAGTGATCGTATGATCATCGGAGGATCACGATGCAGAAACCTGAACCTATCCCACGTCCACGTCATCTCTTTCCGGAGGTGGCTGCGCTGGCGATCGCTGTTAAGCGGGGAATTCTGCGATGTCTCTGGTGGCTGAAGGGCGATGACACTTGGGAACCGGTCTGGTCAATAGGTGCCATTGCTGGTGTCGCCGGAATTATGATGGCGGTGTTTCTGTTCTTTCTTCAGGGACCGAGGCTCTCTGCCGATTCACAAATGCAGGAGAACTCTGCACGCGCGCTTCTGAGCATGCCTGATTCTGCTGAAGAAGAACTGACTCCGACTCTGGCCGTCGACGAGCCCGCGATTCCGAAACAAGACCTCGTCTTTCCCGACCTCGGTCTGCCTGCAGAACCGCCTCCTCAGCGTCCTGACTTCTCAGCCTCGACTTTCGACAGAACTCGATTTCGTTCTCCATGGGACCAGAGAGAAATTGCAATGTCGGTCGCTCGACCGGTTCGACTACCGCAACAGTTGATCCCCGACAACTGGTCGGCGATGGCATTCAATACTCGGACTTCTCCTCCTTCAGAGTCTTATCTCGATTCCGGAATGGCTCCACCGGTGCAACCGCTGTTGCAAGTCGTTTCGCGAGATGTCCTGACTCCGTTTGAAAGGTTCACCTCAACCCTGCAATCCGGAATTGTGATCGAAAAGATTCTCCCTGAAGTGATGCTCAAAGGAGAAGTTTCCACTTATCGGATTCTGGTGACGAACGAATCGCTGAACGACATCGATGCGGTGGTTGTGAACGAGCAACTCTCGTCGATGGAAGATGTTCAAAGTGTTCGCCCTTTGGCAGCGATCAATGGTTCTTCTTTGCAGTGGACAATAGAAAGCCTCGCAGCAGGCGAAACGCGGGAACTGAGTGTAAGCGTTCTGCCGTCGCAAAGCTCTACGATCGAAACACACACGACTGCCCGAGTAGTCTCGTCGATTGGCGCACTCGCCACCGTTGAACTGCCTCCGGAAGAAGATTCTCAACCGCCCGTCCTTCTCGCAGAAGACGAAGAAGAAATTCTGCCCGTGTTTCCCGAGCCAGAAAAAGTCAGCGAGCCGCAACCGAAGCCTGAACCGGCAATGCCCGAAGAACCTCTCGCAACGACACCACCTCCCATCGCTCGTCCAGTCGAAACGGCACCGATGGAACCGATGATCGAAGAGCCAGTCGTTGAACCGGTGCGAGCCCCACTCTTGGAACTCGTCATCGAAGACCCTTCAACGCTTGAGGTTGGGGAAAACCTAAGCCTCGATTTTACAGTCACGAACATTGGAAATGCCCCCGCTGAGAACGTCTTACTGGTCGTGAAATTGTCCGATGAGTTTCGTCACAAGCATGGCGAAACGGTGCAGCACACCATCGATCGACTGGAACCGGGGGAAGCACGCCACGCCGTTCTACGCGCTCGGACAAAGAACACCGGGCAAGGTCTTCTGCATACTTCTCTGACACTTCAGAAGACGGAAACCGATTCACGCGACCTCGTGATCCCAGTTGTTCAGCATCGCGAGCAACGGCAAGCCAGCCGCCCAATTTCGTCAGTCAGATCGCCCCGATCTCACCAAGCAATTAGCAGAGGCGAGTTTGCAGCTGAGTGGAAAGCAACTTCTCTGAAATAAGCTCACTCACCCGGATAGTCTTTCTGCGTGACGATCACATTCTGAGTTGAAGCAATCTCCAAGACGCTCCAACAACTTGATCAGGCTGCATGATCGCATCCGCAATCGACGATCTTTTCTCGCATCGTGTTCCTGAACCTGCCAGAGAGTATCAAACTCGAAGCTCCTGATTTGGTTGGAATCTCATTTCGAAATGTGTGCTGTTTCAATCGGAACGGTCAGTACACGCCCTGAGGGGGAAGCGGTTTCTGCGCGTGCTGTTCGCGTTCATTGAAAGCGATGGTAAGTCTCGTGTATTGTCGAGGGCTGCATTGATCGAGATACCAACAGGTTGTTCATATGTTTCTTGCTTTTTCGGGTGAACGTCGAAAGTTCACGAACTCATCGAGGCGCCCCACATACTCTCAAGCGGTACATCCTCGACGTTCATTCGCAAAGTGGTCCCTGCTCGCTGCACTCATCTGCTTGCTCTCATTGAACGGAATCAGCAAAGCACAGGAGGAACAGCAAACTGCCGAAGAATCGGATCGCGAAGCACGGCCCAAGCCGAACGTTCTACTGATCATGGTCGACGACTTGAACGACTGGATTGGATGCATGCGTGGGCATCCCGGAACTCAGACTCCGAACATTGATGCACTTTCACGCGAAGGTGTGTTGTTCATGAACGCACATTGCCAGGGCCCGATTTGTGGTCCGTCGCGTGCGTCGATGCTGTCAGGGCTCTTCCCTCACACAACCGGGGTTTATCAACAGCCAACAAAAGACAATCTCGGGAAAGACGAAGAGCACTTCCGCGGCAAACTGCTGCCTGAGTACTTCGCTCAAAATGGTTACGAAACGCTCGGCGTGGGAAAGATCACTCACGGGTATCCCGAAGACGTGGCTTTTCAGAAATACGGGGGCTGGAAAGATGGATTCGGCCCAAAACCTGAGGGGGGAAAACGCTTCAATTACGAACTTCCTTCAAGCCCGTATTCAGGCACACAAACCGATTGGGGAGCCTTTCCCGAACGAGATGAACAAATGCCCGATTTCCGCTCGGCAAGCTGGGCGATCGAGCAACTGGAAAGCGATCACGACAAACCGTTCTTTCTCGCGGTCGGCATGGTTCGGCCACACGTTCCGTTTTACGTCCCGGAGAAGTGGTTCGAACAATTTCCTCTCGAAAGTGTCGTCCTTCCCAAGTTCTATCGAGAGGACCAAAACGATATTCCAGAGCTAGGAATTCGCATTCACGAGTTGCCGAAGTATCCGGATCTCGCCTTCCTGCAAGCGAACAACGACGAACAGTATCGAAAGTGTGTTCAGGCTTACCTGGCGTGCATCAACTTTGTCGACTTCCAGATTGGTCGAGTGCTCCAGTCACTCATGGCCAGTGACTACGCAGACAATACGGTCATTGTTTTGTGCAGCGATCACGGCTATCACATCGGCGAGAAAGATCGCGTCTCCAAGCACAGCCTTTGGGAAGAGTCGACTCACGTCCCGCTAATCATCTCGCTGCCCGTTCATCGAAACGATCCGCGTGAAATCATACGGCGAAACCAACTGCCCGTGGGACTCATCGACATCTATCCAACTCTGCTCGAGTTGTGTGGTCTCCCCGCGAATCCTTCCAATGAAGGCGAAAGCCTCGTCCCGTTACTCTTCCAACCGCAAGTCGATGGTTGGCGCGAAGCCATTCTAACAACCTACGCCAAAGGCAATCACGCACTACGTACTGAAACTCATCGTCTCATTCGCTACGAAGATGGTCGGTTCGAGTTGTATGACCACACTTCCGATCCCGAAGAGTGGAACAATCTCGCCGGTCCTGCTCAAACCAGCCGGGCTGCGATGGAAGTCAACTTCGAACTTGCGCAGCATCTGAGTCAGTACTTTCCTAAGACGGAAGCGGACTATCATCCATCCACCAGCCGCAGTGCGATTAACGCATGGTTCGAGGAGCACCTCAAAGCGAACGGTGTGATTCCCTCCGACACCCCCGAAGAATAGTCCGTCCGACTTCCAGCGCTCACCTTCATTTTTATGATTGGACTGCAATGACATTCATGCGACTTCTGCTCATCGGTTCGTTCCTCGCGTGTTGGTGCCAGGAGGCGATCTCGTCCGAGCGGCCGAATGTCATTCTTGTCATGTGTGATGATCTAGGGTGGAGCGACGTTCGCTTCAACAATCCGGACTCCCCGATCAACACTCCTCATCTCGACGAGATGGCGAAGTCGGGAATGCGTTTCGAACGGTTTTACTCCGCTGGATCAGTCTGCAGCCCAACCCGCGGATCGTGCCTGACCGGGCGGCATCCTCATCGATACGGCGTCTATTCGGCCAACACCGGACACCTCAAAGCAGGTGAAATCACGCTGCCTGAAATTCTTCGTGAACAAGGTTACACAACCGGTCACTTTGGAAAGTGGCACCTCGGGACATTGACCACTGAAATCAAAGACGCGAATCGGGGAGGCCCGAAAGGAGTCGAACATTTTTCGACTCCTCAGATGAACGGATACGATCGCTGCTTCGTCACTGAGTCAAAAGTCCCCACTTACGACCCAATGATCAAACCTCCCGGAGGAGGACAGAAGGGTTGGGACTATCTCAAAGATCGCAGCGAAGGCGTCGCCTATGGAACCCGCTACTGGAACGAGAAAGGCGAAATCGTTGAAGAGAACCTCAACGGTGACGACTCTCGAATCATTATGGATCGGGCGATCCCCTTCATTGAACAAGCTGCCAGGGGCGATACTCCTTTCTTCGCAGCCATCTGGTTTCACGCACCGCATCTCCCGGTCGTGGCTGGCCCTGAGCATGTTGCTCCGTATGAGAAATATGACTCGTATGAGCGCAATTACTACGGCTGTATTTCCGCTCTGGATGAACAGGTTGGCCGACTGCGTGCAACGTTGAAAACTCTCGGAGTCGACCAGAGCACCATGATCTGGTTTTGCTCCGACAACGGACCGGAAGGGCAGTCCGGAAAAGCTCCGGGATCTGCATCTCCATTCCGTGGACGAAAGCGTTCGCTCTACGAAGGAGGCGTGCGCGTCCCTGCAATCGTGGAGTGGCCGGGGCACGTTCCAGCAGGCGCCGTATGTTCATCTCCTGCTGTCACCAGTGATTACCTTCCAACGGTTCTCGAAGCGATGGAGTTGACCTACCCCGATGACCGACCAATCGACGGAGTTTCATTGACCCACTACTTTGATGGCTCTTCTCCTGAGCGAGGCAAACCGATCGGGTTTCAGTTCCAGAAACAGCGATCATGGGTGACCGACCAGTTCAAATTGTACTCGTCCGATTCCGGCAAGACATGGGAACTTTACGACCTCTCAACGGATCCCAGCGAAGAACAAAACATCGCTGCCGATCATCCAGATCGAGTCAAAGCGATGGCCGAAGAAATTCAGGCCTGGATTGACTCGTGTGCGAACAGCGACGCTGAAAAAGATTACTCAAACAAAGAATGAGTCAGGTCCACTCACCTCACTGTTTGACATTGCAACCAGTCAGTTAAGAGACCGCCGACTGGCTGAAGTAAAACAATGAGCGAGTCGCTTTCATCCACCTACAGAAATCCCACTGCACTTTGAAATCAAGTGAAAAGGAAACCGATGACACCATCGAATCTTGATCGACGAACGTTCATTCAAGCGGTAGCAGCTGGCGCCGGTGCTGTTGGAATGGGGAAGATTGCTTCTGCACAGAAAACCGACTCCGCAGGGGGAAGTTGGATTCAACCGGGAAGCACAATCTTGTTTCAGGGAGATTCCATTACCGATGCTGGACGTCAACGCGACACCGCATCCATCCCCAACAAGCAACCCGGTCTAGGGAACGGATACGCCTGGATGGCGGCGTCTCAAATGCTGGTTGCTCACTCAGACGACCAGCTCAAGATTTTCAATCGTGGCATCAGCGGCAACAAGGTTTTCCAACTCGCTGATCGCTGGGAGGCTGATTGCCTCGAAATCAAACCGGAAGTTCTCAGCATCCTGATCGGTGTGAACGATATCTGGCATCACCGAAACGGAAACTACGACGGAACGATCGCCACTTACCGCAAAGACTACGACGCACTTCTCGCTCGCACGGTCAAAGAGCTTCCAGAAGTCAAACTTGTCGTGTGTGAGCCGTTCCTACTGGAATGTGGCGTGATCGATGAATCCTGGTGGCCGGAATTCAATCCGTTTCGCGAAGCATCTCGCGAAATCGCTGAGAAGTTCGGGGCACGATTCGTAGCCTTTCAGGACATGTTCAACGAAGCCGTTCAGTACGCTCCGGCAGAGTACTGGGCAAAGGATGGAGTTCATCCGTCGCCGTATGGTGCTCAACTCATGGCTGGCGAATGGCTTCGCGTCGTCAACGGGTCCGACTCCTGACCTCAGCGTTTGGAATCGCGGAAGGAGAAACGCTGGTGGCGATCAAGACAATTCTGTTCGACCTCGGAAATGTGTTGCTGAATTTCTCACACGAGAAAATGTGTCGACAGATTGCAGCCCTCTTCGACGTTTCAGCTGACGAAGTTCAGGAAGTCTTTCTGAGCTCCGGAATCTATGCGGAGTTTGATCGCGGACAATTGACTGAGCAAGACGTACTGCGTCAGTTGGAGCAGCGTTTTGGACGGGACGTTGCTCTTAGCAATCTGCAGCAGGCAGCGGGTGACATCTTCGAACCGAATCTCGAAATGCACTCGCTTCTCCGCGATCTACGAAAGCGGGGATTGCGAACGGTCTTGCTCTCAAACACCTGCGTCACACATATCGAATGGATTCGCCAACACTACGAGACTCTCTCCTTGATGGACGATCTCGTTCTCTCGTACGAAGTTGGCGCATCGAAACCCGACGCAGCGATTTTCGACGCCGCATTGGAAAAGATCCAGTGTGAACCGTCGGAGTGTCTCTACACAGATGACATCGCTGGACACATCGAAGCCGGCCGACAGCATGGCCTTCAAGTCGAATTGTTCACCACCGCAGAGAAGTTCAAGACTGCCCTGCACAAGCATGGAATCAAGTGATCCCTCGAGGCCGAACCACGTTCCCGGAAGGCTGTTAGGAATTTTCCTCGGTGGTTTCGGGAGCTGGAGTTTGCGGAGCGGAACTTGATGAAGCTTGTCGCTTTGCGGTCCAGAATTCTTTGATTGATTTCAATCGGCGCGAAACGAAATTTCCTTCGACGAGGCTAACCTGCTCGCCCGTTTCCTCAGCCACAGCATGCTCAACCATCGAGACGGAAGGGTTTTTCTCGGGCAGGCTGACTTGTTTCAGCTGAGGTTTTTCGTTGGCTGCGTACTGCTGTTGGCTGGGATAAAACATCGTTCCGTTCTGGAAGTCGATGGCGAAGGCAATCGCTCCGGGCACGAAGAAGAAAACCAGCCCGATGGCGTCCATCCCGACGATCGTCCAGTCGACGTCGTCGATGGTGCCGCGTCGCTGTCCCATTCGCTCAGGATAGAGAATCGTTCCACAGCCGGAAGCCGCAGCTGCGACTCCATAGACGGCACTCGTTTTGAGGAATTTTCGTCGATTGGCTTTCTGAGTCATCTGTCTCACCTGTGTACGCATTTTTCCCGCCGGCGGAACGTGTAACGGAAACCCGGATTTCAATGCCAGTTGAGCTTCAGAAGTCGAGCAATTTGATGCAGAATCTGCCGGAACGTTGTTGATCGTTCCCTCCGAGAGTTATGATGTTTCGCACTCTCCGGTAGCTCTCGACACCTCGTCGAAGATCCCGTTGAAAATGTTTCATTTCTGCAGGATTGCATCTTCGATTGATGTGCTCCTCGCCAGACGAATTTGCTCAGCAAGACTCAGGATCATCCATGAAATTCACTCGCTCATTGTTTGTGCTCACATTGCTCTGCTTCTGTACGTCCGTTCACGGCGAAGAAGGAGAATGGGTTTCACTCTTCAATGGGAAAAATCTCGAAGGCTGGACGCCGAAAATCAAAGGGCATGAGTTGGGTGAAAACTTTGCCAATACGTTCCGAGTTGAAGATGGACTGCTGACCGTCTCATATGATGGATACGACAGCTTCGACCGTCAGTTTGGTCACCTCTTTTACAAAGACAATTTCTCCAACTACCGGTTTCGGGTTGAGTATCGGTTCATCGGTGAACAGTGTCCCGGAGGAGAAGGCTGGGCTTTGCGCAACAGTGGAGTGATGGTGCACGGAGAAGCTCCCAGCGAAATGACCAAAGATCAAGACTTCCCGACATCGATCGAAGTCCAACTGCTCGGTGGCGATGGAAAGAACAAGCGAACAACATCCAACCTGTGCACCCCGGGAACAAATGTCGTCATGGATGACAAGTTGGTCACAAAGCATTGCATCAGCTCAAGCTCAGAAACTTACCACGGTGACCAGTGGGTCACTGCCGAAATCGAAGTCCGCGGCAATGAAGTCATTCGCCACATTCTCGACGGAGAAGTTGTTCTGGAATACCAGAAACCTCAACTCGACAATCGCGATGAGCACGCTCAGGAACTCGCCGAGAAAAACGGCGGACTGATGCTGGACGGTGGCTCGATTTCACTCCAGTCGGAAAGCCATCCGATTCAGTTCCGTAAAGTCGAGATTATGGTTCTGGACGAAGAGAACTAAAACGCTAATTCTTCGACGTGAATCACTGCTGCGTCTGCACGCTCGCTTGAATTGGTTCGCACTCTGATTGCTCGTGCAAATTTGCGCTGACCATTTCAAGAACACTCAATTGGCACTTTGACATCGATTGATGCCCCCAACGAATTAAAGAGACACCAATGCAACGAAAATCCATGAGCTGCAGTTTGATGATGTTGAGCTTGTCGTTGACATGCTTTTCCGTCACAGCTTGGGGCGCAGACGTCACGCAGTTTCGCGGCACAAACGGCGACGGGATCGTTCATGAAGAGAACGTCCCGTCAACGTTCTCCGAAACCGAAAAACTGATGTGGAAAGTCGATCTCCCCGGCAAAGGTTGGTCGTCTCCTGTGGTTGCAGACGGAAAAATCTGGTTGACGACCGCTGTGGAAGTCGTCCCTGACGAAGACGAGCGTGAAAAGCTTTTGCTCGCTTCGGGTGACAATCCAAAGCAGTTCTCGCAAAAGCAAGTCGCTAAGAGTCTGACACTAAAAGTCATCCAGATTGACAGCGAAAGCGGAGAAGTCGAAGCAGTCAAAGATCTGTTCACGATCGACCGACCGGACTCCATTCACAAGACTAACAGCTATGCATCTCCAACCCCTGTGATCGACGGAGATTTTCTCTACTGCCACTTCGGAACCTACGGGACGGTCTGTCTCAACAGGTCCGATTTGTCGACTGTCTGGGAGCGAACAATTCCAGTCGTTCACAGCGTGGGACCGGGCAGTTCCCCGTTCATCTGCAAAGACCTCGTCGTATTGATTTGCGATGGAATCAACCGACAGTTTGTCATCGCCCTGGATAAGAAAACCGGCGAGACAGCCTGGGAAGTTGACCGACCGGAGATGGATGCATCGGACGGCGAACAGAAAAAGTCATACAACACTCCCGTTTTCGTCACTGACGCTCAGGGCCGCGAGCAGTTGATCTGCATGAGTTCACAATGGATCGTCTCTTACATTCCGGAGACCGGGGAAGAAATCTGGCGAGTCCGACACGGCAAGGGTTTCTCTGTTGTCCCACGTCCCGTCGTCCAGAACGACATCATCTTCATTTCGACCGGGTTCATGAAAGCCGAGATGTGGGCGATCAGAATCGACGGTTCCGGTGATGTCACGGACTCCCATGTCCTCTGGAAAGAGACTCGAAATATCCCCACAAAACCATCACCAATTGTCGTGAACGAGAACATTTTCGTAATAAACGACACCGGCATCGCCACTTGCTTCGATTCAGAAACTGGAGAGACAATCTGGCGAGAACGGATCGGTGGGAATTTCTCTGCTTCTCCAGTCCTTGTCGACCAGAAGCTGTTTCTTGCCAGCCAGGAAGGCGTTGTGACAATACTCGACCCGGAGAACGACTTTAGCGTCATCGCAGAGAATCAATTGTCCGGCCAGATCATGGCCTCTCCAATCGTGTTTGAAGACTCCCTCGTGATTCGGACAGATTCCGCACTCTACCGTTTTCGCGAAAACGAAAAGTCTCCCGCATCGGGAAGAGTTTCAAGCGTTGATCGCCCCTGATTCCCATTTGAGTTGTAAACTCACCGAGTGGGAGAATGGAATTCGAAACCCTGCGAGTGGCGAATGGTGTGTTGAAGCTTCACAGATTCCGGGAATTCTGTGTCGACGAGAAAGCGAATTGAGCAATGTTGCCTGAAGAGAGCGATTCCCCTTCCGACAAAAGTCTGAAGCCAGAATCAGGTATCCATGAAGAGACGTTCATTTCGGGTGGCTTGACGTCATCGGGCCCGAACGAAGCTTTCTCCCCGCAAAGTCCCGAAGACTGGATCGGAAGAAAACTCGGTCACTACGAAATTCGGCAATTGGTCGGCCGCGGGGGAATGGGAATCGTTTACCTCGCTCACGATGTGTCGATCGATCGAGACGTGGCCATCAAGATGCTTCCCAACGAACTGGCAAACGATCCGGTTCTCCTCCAAAGGTTTCAAGCTGAAGCGAGAAGTGCTGGCAAACTCCAGCATCATCATGTCGTTTCCATCTACGAAGTTGGTGAAGACCAGTCTGCGAATTTCCTGGTCATGGAACTGGTCTCAGGGGGAAGCGCTTCGGAGAGACTTTCAAAGCAGGGACCATTGCCGATTAGCGATGCGACCCTCGCCATCATTCAGGCCTGTCAGGGGATCTCAGCTGCGCATCGACTGGGGTTGGTTCACCGCGACATCAAACCCGCCAACCTGTTGTTCAATGAACAAGGCGAAATCAAGATCTCTGACTTCGGTCTCGCAAAGAGCCTGAAGCATGAAACGCTGCAAATGACTCGCGACGGGCAAGTCGTCGGCACTCCCTACTATATGAGTCCTGAGCAGTGTGAGTCTCGACCCGTCGACGCTCGAAGCGATGTCTATTCATTGGGAGCAACCTACTACAGCCTGCTGACTGCGAAATCGCCGTACGAAGAGAGTACGAGCATCGTTCAGGTGATGTATTCGCACTGCCACGCTCCGCCTCCCGATCCACGAGTCGTGCGGGCCACCGTTCCTGTTGCGTGTGCGGAGATCATCAACAAGGCGATGGCGATTGATCCCGAGGATCGTTACCAATCGGTCGACGAGATGCGTGTCGATCTCGAAGCAGTGCTTGCGGCAATTTCCGGGCATGGGATTCAACTTCCGAGTCAATCGGGAAGCTATTCGAAACTACCTGCTCTCAACTCCCAGAAGAGCTCGCGATCGTTCGGACTTCCGATGGCCCTTGCTGCCGGATTGCTGTTGCTGCTCGCTGGGTTCGCCTTCTTCGCAAATCGAAACCAGGATCGTCCGCCAGGAAATGAATCGATTGGTGCCGGCAACCCTGCTGATCCTGACACTGCAGCAATTACTCCTCCTCAAGGAGAACCAATTCGAATCGGCCTGCTGCATTCGCTCTCGGGAACGATGTCTCAAAGTGAAAGCCCCGTCGCAGATGCAGCTCTGCTTGCGATCGAAGAACTGAATCAAAACGGAGGAGTCCTCGGTCGACCAGTGGAAGCAGTCGTGGCTGATGGACGATCCGACTGGGACGTCTTCGCGCGGGAAGCTAAGCGACTCATTCATGACGAAGAAGTGGTGACGGTCTTCGGCTGCTGGACTTCAGCGAGCCGAAAAACGATTGTCCCGATTTTCGAAGAATCCAATCATTTGCTCGTCTATCCGCTGCAGTACGAAGGAGTCGAAGAGTCCCCCAACGTCATTTACATGGGTGCCGCTCCCAACCAACAAATTTTGCCAGCCATCAAGTGGGCGTACGCATTCGACAATCGGCGTCGATTCTTCTTTGTCGGATCAGATTATGTGTTTCCTCGCGTGGCTTACGAAATCGCCAAGGATCAACTGGAAGAATTGGGAACGGAACTCGTTGGCACGCGATTCCTGCCGCTGGGAAGTCATCGCGTCGACGAAGTCGTTGCAGAGATTGTCGCTGCGAAAGCGGATGTCATCCTGAACTGCATCAATGGTTCCACGAACACCGATTTCTTCCAGGCGCTTCGCAAAGCAGGAGTGACTCCAGCAAATTGTCCGACGATCTCTTTCAGTATCGGTGAGCAAGAACTTCGCCAGTTGAACGTCGATGAAATGGTCGGCGACTACGCCGCCTGGAACTATTTTCAGTCGATCAATTCACCGGTGAACGAAGAGTTCGTATCTCGCTTTCATAAAAAGTACGGACCTCAACATGTCATCACAGATCCGATGGAAGCGGAGTACGCTGGCATCAAGCTGTGGGCCAAAGCTGTGGAACAAGCCGAAAGCACAGATCCGCCTGCGATCCGAAAAGCATTCCTGAACCAAAAACTGGAAGCACCCGAGGGACCAATTCGAATCGACCCCGCGACACAACACTGCTTCAAAACTCCACGAATCGGACAGATTCGACCGAATGGGCAATTCGACATCATCTGGACCGACGCCAAACCGGTTGCACCTGCACCATATCCACCATCGCGTTCAACTCAGGATTGGAGAGCGGTTCTTCACGACCTCTATAGCGGTTGGGGAAACCAATGGTCTGCTCCGTCGGGTGACTGACAGCTTGTTATGTCGCTGGCGTTAACTCGTCTGTGGCAGACTCCTTCGCCAGACGTTCGCCCTCGCGGACAATTCCGTTGAGCATCCCGGTGAACACAAACTGGTGAAGCGGCCAGATGGTGTACCAATAAGCGATACCGAACAAGCCGACCGGATCGAATTCGGCAGTCTGTCGAATTTGACACTGACCGTTCTCGAGATCTTCGACATCAAACGTCAGCCATGCTCTTCCGGGAAGTTTCATCTCCGCAGCCAGGCGAAGTCGCTTCGGCGGATCGAATGCTTCAACGCGCCAGAAGTCAAGAGCGTCACCGACAGCCAGATTGACCGGATGATTTCGTCGCCGACGCAATCCGACTCCACCGACAAGCAAGTCGATGAATCCGCGCAGCCTCCACAGCACGTTCCCGTAATACCAACCGGTCTTTCCACCGATTCTTTGAATGGGAGCGAATGCCTGCTCAGGAGAGAGCTCAACCTCGCGAGTTCGAGAATCCATCAGCCGGTTTCGAAACTTGGCGCCCCCCCAGGATCTCACAGGCCCCGCAGAAGAAAGAGAATCTGTCCATCGAGTCTCAGCAATTTCACGATCCTCGTTGGCCAAAGCTCTCGCAATAGCTTCACTGAATCCACGCGGCTGAAAATCAAAGTCGTCGAGAGCTGAGAAGTCGGTCACCACCGTCGGATTCTTCAAACTCTCGATCAGCTTTCGCCCGATCCTTGCATACACCGGCGTCACCAGCCCCAGCCACAAACTGCTTAGCCAGGGAGAGAGAAACGGAACCGGAATCACCAATCGCCGCAACCCTCGCTGGCGGGCGTATTCCTTCATGATGCCCCCGTACGAAACTCGATCAGGGCCACCAATCTCGTAGACTTTGCTCTCCTCAACCGGATGATTCAAAACCTGAGTGAGGTACTCCAGAATGTCTTCAATCGCAATCGGCGAAGCTTCGGTTGAAACCCATTTCGGCCAGAGCATTACCGGCAGCTTGCGAACGAGTGAACGAACCAGTTCGAAGGAAAGACTACCCGACCCGATAATGATCGACGCTCGAAACTCGATCACCTGAGCCTCTGACTCGTGAAGCAAATCCCCCACTTCATGTCGACTGCGAAGATGTTTGGAAAGTCGATCGCTTTCGCTGCCAAGACCGCCCAGGTAGATGATCCGATTCACACCGGCCGCCCGACATGCGAGCGCGAAATTCTTCGCCCCCCGACGATCATCATCTTCAAAGTCGCTGCGAGTCCCCATCGAATGGACGAGGTAATACGCTGTATGTACCCCAGCAACTGCTTCTTTCAAAGAATCTCGATCGAGGACATCTCCCTGAACAATCTCCGTTGTCGGTGCAACACGAGAAACAAGATTCTCGGGCCGCCTTGCCATACATCGCACATGACATCCCGACTCTTCAAGCCGGGAAAGCAATCTGCCTCCGACGTAGCCGGTTCCTCCGGTCACGAGTATTCGCTGGTGAAATGCTGCGTCAGCCATTCTCCGCTCATTGCTGAATCGAGATTCAATCGTTCTGCTTTACGACTCGATTATAGGCGGAATCCGAGAATTGCGAATCGCAGGACTGAGAGCGAAAGCACCATCGAGAGCGCATCGAATTCGAAGAGTTGTATGGGCGTCCGTTCCGCCGCTTACCCACCAGCAGGCTGCGTTATTGACTGCCAGACCTCGTCGAGCTTTTTCTCCGAAACCGAGACAGCTGTTCCGAGTTGTTGCGCAAATGTCGAAACCCGGAACTCTTCGATCAGAAAACGGAACTGAACAAGACGAGAGTTTTTTGAAACAGCCGAACCGAGTTGCTCCTTCGCGTGCTTCCAGCGTCTCCAGTAGACGTCAATTCGACGTTGATGGGTGCGATCTTTCTGGAAGCCTCCCGTCGTCGCTTTATTCCAACGGATTTCCATCGCCTGAAAGTACCGGGGATACTGCCCCAACCAGCCGAGTGGATAGTCGGACAAGAATCCGGGAGCCACCAGATCAGCCAGTTGATCTTTCAAATCGAGGACGAGGTCTTGCGTCGCTGGGGCCATCTTCCTCTCGAGCAGTCGTCGTGTTGAATGATAGCCTTGCAAGAGTGGTTCAAGCACTGCAATCAAATCTTGCACAGCGACGGCATATTGATTCCGGGTTTGAAGAAGCCGGGCATCCCACTCCGCGCGATTCCTCGGGAGATCGTTTGTGCGAAACAATGCTGCCTGAGCGATGGCAAAACCAATCTCTTCTTCAAATTTTCTCCCATCGGGCAGTGTCGAAGCTTGCAGGAGGATTTGTTGACGTCGAGGGAGATGTCGGACCTGTTCGCGAATTCGCTTCTGATCTTCAAGCAGAACAAGACGAACAAGTGCTCGACGTGTTTGCATCTGGGCGTCGAATTGTGATTCAGCCAGCCGGAGGCTCACCGATTCGCCTCGGTCGACGAGCATCGGAAAAGCCACGACCGTCACTCCTCCCCGACTAAACGAAACCTGCTGCGGCAGATCTCCGAACTCCCAACTGGTGATCCCGTCACGCTTCCAACGCTTGTCTTCGATCGACTGAACGATTCCGGTCGCTTTCTGACGAGCCTCTTGTCGAAGCTTCTCAAGATTTCGACCGGATGCGATTTCCCGATTCTGATCGTCAACGACTCGAATATTGAAGTGCAGGTGATCAGGAATCCGATCCGGTTCAAATGCCGAAACTGGAACGTGTTCTCCAGAAACTCTTCGCAGTTGAACCGCGAGCTCAGACAGAAGGTCTCCCTGACCATAGTTCAAGTGCTGGACGACTTCTTTGGCCGTCTCCGGCGCAGGCACGAACAGAATTCGCAGAGCCTTGGGAAGCGTCTTGATCAGCGCAGCGACCTTATCTTCGAGCAATCCCGGAACAAGCCAGAAGAGACCTTCGCTCGAGAGTTGATTCAGCCCCTCAACGGGAACTTGAAGCGTCACCCCGTCCATGTCCGAACCGGGATCGAGATGGTACTGAACCGGAAGTTGCATTGTCCCGATTCGAATTTCATCGGGAAATGCTGACTGCCGGGGGACGTGTTCATCGGTGAGTTCGAGATGATGTTTTTGCAGGAACAACAGATCAGGCTGTTTCTCTTCGGCAACTTTTCTCCACTTCTCAAATCGCGGACCATCGAAGATGTCTTTCGGAAGCCGCTGATCATAGAAGTCGAACTCCAAATCTTCGCTGGAAAAATACTGCCCCTGTCGGAGTTTCGCCTGCCATGCAACAAGTTCTTCTTTGAGTTGAACGTTATGCTGAAAGAACTCTCCCGGAGACTGATACTTCCCCTCCATCAGTCCCTGATTGATAAACTGCTCGCGGCAAAACTCAGGATCGACGTGGCTGTATCGGCAACGCCTGCGAGGGACAATCGGAAGGCCGAACAGCAGCACCTTCTCAAACGCCATGACACACGCTGATTTTTCATGCCAGTGCGGGTCGCTGTAAGTCTTTTTGACGAGATGCTTCGCAGCACGTTCAATCCAGATTGTTTGAACGGGAGCAACACAGCGAGCATAGCGTTTGGTCGTTTCAACCAACTCGGCAGCCATGATCCATTTCGGCTTCTTCGAGAATGCGACCGACCCCGGCCAGATGAACAGCTTCTGACCACCAGACCCGGTGTATTCGTGTGTTTCACCTTTCAACGCCACATTCGAAAGTAGGCCGGAAAGGATTGCACGATGGACAGCATCTTCGTTGTTACGCCGATCAGCGAATTTCAGCCCGTTGTTCTTGGCGACGTCTCGGAGCTGACGATGCAAGTCTTTCCACTCCCGCATTCTGTTGTAGGAGAGGAAGTTCTGAGCACAGGCTTTTCGGAGTTTGCTTTGCGACAGTTTCTTTTCGAGACCCGTGAAGAAGTCCCAAAGTTTGAGCAACGACAAGAAGTCGGAATTCTCATGATTAAACTGCTCGTGTGCCTGATCCGCCTGCTTTTGTTTGTCGATCGGTCGATCTCGTGGATCTCGTAATTCGAGAGCAGAGGTGATGATCAATACTTCTGGAAGTGATTGTTCCTCTTCAGCTGAAAGGATCATGCGAGCGATCCGGGGATCGACCGGCAGACGACTCATCGTCTTACCGATTGAGGTCAACTCTTCTTCTTCGTCGATGGCACCGAGTGCGAAAAGCGACTTCACTCCGGAACGAATCGCCGACGGTGTTGGCGGATTGATGAAGGGGAAGTCTTCGATCTTCCCGAGTTTCAGCGACTTCATTTGCAGAATCACAGACGCGAGATTCGTTCGCTGAATTTCAGGTTGAGTGTACTCATCGCGAGAGTTGAAATCGCCTTCTGAATACAAGCGAACGCAAACACCGGGCGCAACACGTCCGCAGCGGCCCTTTCTCTGATTTGCTGAAGCTTGGGAAATTGGCTCAATCGGCAAACGCTGAACTTGGGATGTCGCTGAGAAGCGGCTCATCCTCGCGGTTCCTGGATCGACGACGTAGACGATTCCCGGAACAGTTAATGAGGACTCAGCGACGTTTGTGGCCACGACGATCCGTCGGTGCTCTTGCGGCTTGAAGACTCGATTCTGATCCTTCTCGGAAAGTCGTCCGAACAGCGGGAGGATTTCAGTCGCTCGGTTTTCAAAGTCGCCGGCGAAGTGCCGTCCTTTCAACACCCGGGCGGTCTCTCGAATGTCTCGTTCAGTCGGCATGAAAACGAGAATATCGCCTGGTCCTTCCGCAGCGAGTTCTTCACACGCATCCGCCGCAGCACGATGCCAGTCGACGTCGTCTTCATCAGAGTCGACAGGGGGGCGATAACGCACTTCGACAGGATAGGTTCGCCCGGAGACTTCGATAATCGGGGCGGGTTGATCGTCATCAGCAAAGAACTCCGCGAATCGCTCAGCATCGATGGTCGCTGAGGTGATGATCAATTTGAGATCGGGACGCCGCGGGAGAATTCGCTTGAGGTATCCGAAGAGGAAGTCAATGTTGAGCGAGCGCTCATGTGCCTCGTCGATGATGATCGTATCGTATTGCTCGAAGTAACGATCCGAAGGAGATTCCGCCAATAAAATTCCGTCGGTCATCAACTTGATCAACGTCTTTTCCGACGTGGAATCCGTGAAACGGATCTTGTAGCCGACTTGAGTTCCGACGGTTGAGCCCAGTTCTTCCGCGACGCGGGCTGCGACGCTTCGAGCAGCAATTCGTCGTGGCTGTGTGTGGCCAATCATCCCATGCACGCCGCGTCCGGCCTGGAGGCAAATCTTCGGAAGCTGTGTCGATTTCCCCGAGCCTGTCTCTCCGGAAACAACAATCACCTGGTGTGATTGAATTGCCTTTAGAATCTCTTCGCGCCGATGGCTGACGGGCAAGGCGTCATCAAATTTGAGTTCGGGGACTGAATCACTTCGCGTGCTGGCAACAGCTTCGGACTGTTCAATCTTCCGCTGAAGTTTATTCAGACTTCGATCGAACGGCTGTCCTTGATTGGCTCGACGCTCAACCGTCTTGACCATGCGGCGAAGTTCATGACGATCCGTAATCATCGCCTTATCGATTCGCGTGATCCACGATTCAGAGTTAAAGACTTCCGGAGCGGTCATGAAATCAAATCTAATAAGTTATCGCAGTGACTGAAGTATGGGTCGTTCGTGACACACTCATTTGGCGGTGCTGCACGAGATCAAGGACGCCTCGGGATCGGGATTCGCCTGCTCATTCGTGTCCAGAGCAATGGAGATCACGAAATTGCTTCGGCGATCGAGGAAATTGCAGAGTGTGAGGGACACGGCGGGCTCGAATCAAGTTCGAGGCTGACGTTCAGAAAGAATTGAACTACAGAATCTCTCGACTGGCCGTTGCAGTACCTTCTCGGAACAACGGTTGAACGACGCTCCAGGGAATCTGCATCGCAGCCCCATCGGGACCAGCCAGTGCGATGAGTGCAACCATGGCCTGATCGTCAGTCAGATGTACCTCTTCAGAATCGATCAAGACATCGAACAAGTAGAGCCGATAGCCCATGCGATACTTCTTGGGAACAACGCGACGTCGATCGGGTTGATAGACATCATCGTGAAGCAACTCAGAGAGCTCTTCGTGTTTGGAGTCGTCGATTTCTCCCGTGTAAAGTTGCCCTAAGAATGTCCCCAAGCGATCGAGGTCATTGAGTGGAACTTCCTGAAACGAACCGAGAACGAGCGACGGACGTTTGCCCTTCGAACCGACTGCAGGCCCCGAAATGATAACCGTACCAATCACTCCTTGGATTCGCTCGGCATTGTCGATGAGCTTCTTTCCGCAGTTCCCTTGAAATCCGCCTCCTCGCAGACCGAACCAGACGAGTTTGATGCCGTGCCACGCGCCGAGCACAGTGGCAATCATCACCGAGCCGATGAAAATCGATCCCGCTGAAATGAGCAGTCCCATCCAGAGTGGAGTCGTTTCCTCTTCGAACCGTCTCGCAGCCTCAGGAGAGCCGAGGTACTTTTCGATTCTCTTTTGAAGACGCTCTTTCGAAACTGTCGTCATCCGCTTTTCTCCGGCTCGCCGGTCAAATGGTGACAACCGAATAAACGCAGTGACACGCCAAAATTCTCTGACGGACCCACTGCGTCCACCGACTCGTGTGTCACGTGTTCTCCAAAGTGAAGTTGTCCCTGAAACGCCTGAGATCAACAGGCATCACGGAACAACTTCTCGGAGAATTCCTCGCGGCTGTCTTAGTAAACGCCGACGGTCGTCTTCTTGGCAAACACATGGAACGGTCGAGTTCCACTGATTCCATCCCAAGGATATTTCATGTGTGGCTTTTCGCGTTCCCCTTCATCGCGTTCCATGAACCCGGGAATAAAGAGTTCATCGGTCAACGTCGTCAGCTTAACGCGTCCCGTCGCTCCGTAGTCGACGACCTTTGAATAGTCATCGAAGTCGACCACTTCAATTGCCGCTCGTGGCTGTGGTGCGTAGTAGGTGATTTTGTAGTCATCTGCTGGATCGAATGGCTTACCGCAGGCCAGTCCCATCAATGTGTTTCCGTAAGTCGGAGTTACGAAAACGTCGGGGCCGAGAAGTTCTTCTTTGCAGAAGCGATACCACTGCGGAGTGAACTCAGTTCCACCGGCGAAAATCCCTTTGATGCCGATCTCGGCGATGCTCGTCCCCTCATCCAGCAATCGCATTGCCAATGCTTCGAGAAGCTTTGGAGTCGCGAACATACACTTGATGTCGTGCCCAGCTGTCAGCACGGTGTAGGCTTGATCAATCACGTGATCCGCGTAAGCCTTCGCGCCTTCGACGTCGCCTTTCTTCAAAAGTTTCACAACCCAGCGAGGGTCGAGGTCCACGCAGAAGCAGATTCCACCACGAACCTGACACAGATGCTCTACTGCGAGTCTCAAGCGGCGAGGTCCGGAAGGTCCGAGCATGAGCCAGTTCGATCCCGGAGGAAAATCTTCGTCGCTGAGAGTCTTGGAGAACTCTTCGTAGTCGATGAAGTGATCGCGAACGACGCAGCGAGATTTTGGAACCCCAGTCGTTCCGCCCGTTTCGAAGGTGTACTTGTGATCTCCGTGCCACTTCTTCGGCAGGAAACGTTGGACAGGACCGCCCCGCAAAGCATCGTCTTCGAACAGCGGAAACTTCTTGAGATCGTCGAAGCACTTCACATCTGTGAGTGGATTGAAGTCGAGCTCCTTGGCTTTCTCGAGCCAGTATGGAGCTCCAAGCTCAGGATCGAAATGAAGTTGCACGATTCGAACGGCTTGTTCGTCCAACGCCTTTCGGGCATCGCTGCAAAGTTGTCCAAGTTGATCGCTCAAAACTCTCTCCTGACAAATGCATATCAAATTACGAATCCGAAACTCCGAGCGAACCGAGCCAGATTTCTGCTCAGTGGTGTTCGCCAGCAGTTTCGTCTGTCTTGTCTTCTGAACTTCTCCAGCACCTTATCGCAACCGTCTTCACGATCGCTCGCTCGCGAAACACGAATTCACAGTCATGAAGTAAACGCGACCGTTATCGGCGGACATTGATCATTGATGATCGTGAATACCGAAGTCTTGAGCCAGCAAAACAGAGCACGAAAAGACGGATGGATGGAAAGTGAAGGTGCGTCGAAGGATCGATTGACGGCCATAAACGCAGCCGGTGAGTCATCATACGGGGTGATCAACTCGCTGCTGAAACGATCATCCGCAGAAAAGTTTCCCGAAAAACAAACAAACTCTTTCCGGGGACGTAATTGATTGTCAATCGACTTTCGCAATCATAGAAAAGCGGGAGACCTTTGCAAATTCGCGGCAACCTGATCGCTCAGACAAATTCTGAGGTTTGCCGAACTCAACATACCACCCCCAACCTTTCCCAAACGAGGAGCCGCATCGTGAGCCTGTTGTCCGCAGCTGCATCACAGAAACAACTGGCGCTCTTCTGCCGGTCTCTGGGAACCTCTCTGGAATCGGGAATTGATGTCGTTCGGGCCCTCCAGTCAGCCAGTCGAAGAACGTCGGGAAGCTTCCGGGTGATCCTTGACGACATTCTCGATCAGGTCAAATCGGGAACAGACGTCGCTACAGCTGTCGAATCTCACGGAACTTACTTCCCCGATCTGTTCAGCGACATGATCCAGGTGGGAGAGCAGACAGGCTCATTGCCCGAAGTGCTGCGGGCTTTGGCGGATCACTACGAAAACAGCGTTCGCCTGAGGAAAAACTTCATTTCACAGATCACTCCATCGCTGATTCAGTTGGTCGTTGCAATTATCGTCGTCGCTGGTCTGATCACAATTCTTGGTTGGATCGCAGCTTCGAGTGGAATGAACCTCGACATCCTGGGCTGGGGACTCGTCGGCGTCTCTGGCGCTCTGAAGTGGTTGGGATTCTGGGCGATGGGTGCGGTCGTGCTGTTTGTCACCTACCAGATCCTCAACCGCAGCCTCGTCGGTAAAAAATCGATGCATCGCACAATGATGCGAATTCCGTTCGTTGGTCGCTGCATGCAAGACTTCGCGATTGCACGATTCTCATGGGCATTTCACCTCACTCAGAATGCTGGCATGGCGATCGATCCGAGCCTCGATTCCAGCATGCGGGCGACTTCCAACGGGGCTTTTATTGCGTCGACCGACCACGTCATCCGTGACGTGAATCAAGGAGAATCACTCACCAGTGCCCTCGATGCCACCCAGTTATTCCCCGAAGACTTCATTCAGACGGTCGACGTCGCAGAGACAGCCGGCACCGTTCCCGAAGCACTACATCGCCTCAGTCCGCAATTTGAGGAAAACGCCAAGCGGAGCCTGCAGTCACTCACGGAAGCTCTCGGTTGGGCCATCTGGACGATGGTGGCCGGGTTTATCATCTTTGTCATTTTCCGTGTCGTGTTGTGGTACGTCAGCCTCATTAACGATGCACTTCAAATGACATGAGAAACGATCGTTGCCGACTCGCAACTGGCCGCCATTCGACCTCCGGACGACTGACAACCCAGAACAAACGGGCAAGACTGGAAAACAGCAAAGCTTCGAGAACCTAGAAAGATTCTGCGAGTTCATGTTTTGAAACAGCGCAATACTCTCCCTGAAACCTGATCTCAAAACAGAACTTAACCACTTTGAAAGAAAACACTTACAACTATCGAATCAATCTCCTTCAATGATCTCCGATGCTTGACATTCATGAATGCCCCCATTAAAAACTGAGATTCTTTGGCATAGAATTCAAAGACTTAAGACCAATCTGGGGCGCACGGATGCACCGCTTGTTGTTCAAGCGTACACACAACCTTTTGTTTGACTGCATCCGATGGCTAAGAAATCGACCACTCGCAAGTCCCGCTCGGCGGCGACCAAGCCCTCTTCTTCAGGAGCAAGTGCGTCAAAGCCGCGGACTCAAAGTCCGGCTGCACAACTCAAGTCGATTGACCGAGAGTTGGTCAAGCTCATCAACGAGCGGCTCAAGCTCACGATTTCAGAACTCCAGGGTCTGACCGACCGCAGGGATATCTGGTTCGATCCTGATCTGGAACGCGAACTCTGGGAGCGGCTGGAAGGCTTCAACAAAGGACCTGTCAGTCGGGACGTTTTGAAGAGCATCTTCCGGGAGATTCTCAGCTCAGCTCGCGAACAGGTCAAAGAAGTCCGCATCGCCTATCTTGGCCCACAGTTTAGTTTTACGCACCTCGCTGCTCTCGAGAAATTTGGACGAACGGCAGTCCTCATCCCGGTCAACTCCATCGCTTCGGTCTTCGAAGAGGTCAACAAGGGGCACGCGGAATACGGAATCGTCCCGATCGAAAACAGCACTGATGGCCGCATCGTCGATACCCTCGACATGTTCACGCGGCTGCCGCTACGGATTTGTGGTGAAGTCCAAATCGAGGTCCACCACAATCTTTTGTCTCGCTCACCGCGCAGCGAAATCTCCGAGATTTACAGTAAGCCGCAAGCCCTTTCACAATGTCGCGACTGGCTTGCCCGAAGCATGCCACAAGCGAAACTCTACGATGTGACTAGCACATCGACAGCTGCAGCCCTCGCTCAGACAAAACCCGGTGCTGCAGCCATCGCCAGTCGGCAGGCAGCTGTCCAGTACGGATTGGAAATCGTTGCGGAGTCGATCGAAGACAATGCTCACAACGTGACACGGTTTGCCATCATCGGCGATCAGGAAACAAAGCCGACTGGACGCGACCGCACAGCGCTGTTGCTTCAGATCCCACACTCGCCTGGCTCATTGACCGACGCACTCAATGCCTTCAAGTTGAACAAGATCAACTTGACCTGGATCGAGTCGTTCCCACTGCGAGGACCGGAAACCGGTTATCTCTTCTTCCTCGATTTCGAAGGACATTCCAAGGACGCGAAAATCAAGAAGGCACTCACGCTTCTTGAGAAGAAAGCTGTCCGGCTGGAAGTTCTCGGATCGTATCCGCGCAGCGAAGTCTCACAATAAGCCTTTGACGTTCCGTCACTCCTCGTCGGCTGGTTGTGAATCAGCCTCTCCATCGCGCGGGAGGAACTTTCCGACCTTGTCGAGTGACCAGGCGGCTCGGCTGAACTGAGCTTTGCTCTTCGGGTCGCTGACTCGATCTTCCCATTGGAAGACACCGAACGGAACCTCTGAAGAGAACCAGACATCGCGCTGAAATCGCTGAAGCTCGCCTTCTGGCTGCTCGACATCGACATATGTGTAGCCAATGTGAGACTTAATGGCGTCAGTCTTCAAGATGTTGTCGATGTATCGAACTCGAGAACTGGCATAAGCTCGTCGCTTGGGGACTCCGTAGAAGAACTTCAGCTGTTCTTCAGTCAGTGCTCCCCCGTCTCTCGCCTTGATGTAGTCAGCCGGCGGAAGGCCTTTCAGCATAGTTGGTCGATACACGAGATATTCAGTTGCTTCTCCATTCAGCACGACGCGAACCGCTCTCCATCCATCATCTGCTGGACCAGCATCTTCGAGTCGCAGAGTTTGCGTTGCCCCGTCTGTCGTGACCGTTGAGAACTCCGCCCAGTAGTCTTCGTCGAGCTCTCCCGTCGGCAGTTCGCCAATCCACGAGTAGTACTTGCGATCGAATTTCGGCCGTGGCGTTGAATAGTCGATCCAGCCTTTTGACTCCATCACTTGGAAGATCCACGGTTGCGTCCAAGGAGCGTCTGCCGGATACCAAGCTGAGAAGAGCGAGGGAAGCAGAAGTACTACACACAAGCCTCGAAAAAATTGATTCATGCCGAATCGATTCATCAGCGGCAGCACAGCCAGAATCCAAAACGGAATCAGCCACAGCATCCACCTCAAAGCAACACTCACTCCTCCGTAGTTGTAGTTGTCTGTCTTCGTCATGTAGAAGCCCAGGACAATCGCAGTCAGCATCATCCCCGCGATGTGAATATTGCGAAGCGAGTTCTTCCACCAGAGTGCAACCGAGAGCCAACTCAGGACAGTCAGAACGAAAACCGGCGTCAGCGACAGAATTCCGTGATGCCCGATTGTGCAGTGCATGAAGTAGGTCAACGGAGACTCTTTGGCCTGATCGATTCCTTGCGGGTCCATCCAGTAGCTTGGCTTGCCTTCGTGAATGAACCGGTATTTCTCCGTCCCGTAGTACATATAGAACGGTTTCCATCCGCCGGTCGCGTGATAGTTAGTCAGCATGAACAGTCCAATGGGAACCAGCGCCGCCGGAACAAAGAGAGACCACGTCTGACTCGGATATTTGCGGACAAGCAGAAAGAAGAGAATCAGCCCATAGGCAGCAGCGGGAAGTTCGTTACAGACTGCAAAAGCTGCCGTCAGACCGCACACGGCGAATCGCCAACCCGACACCTTCTCCTCAACAAGAATGGAGATCCCCAAGACCAGCGAGTAGATCAGAAACGAAGCCCCAATGGTGTGATTGTTGAAGACGGTCAAAAAGGGAACCAGCAGAGTGGCCCATGTGATTGCAGCGGCGAGAAAGTACTGACCGAATGCGTTCTCGCAATGTCGCTGAATCAGACCAAACATCATCCATAACGCAATCGTCATCGGGACGATGTTGATGATGAACAGAATGATTCTGGTCACAGCTTCCGTGTTCTTGAGCAGTGTCAGCCCTGTAACCGTCTTCACCGCCCGATAGATCTCAGCCACGATGCGAGGGAGAAGCGGGGGTTTCGTCGAGTAAAAGTGATCATTGTGTTTGACGAGGTCGATTGTGTCCCATCCCGATTGCTTCCGGATTTCGTCGATTTGATACGTGTTCTTCTCGACGATTGAGTACACCGTACACCACCGTGACCGGTCATTCGCGCTCTTGAGAGGTGCTGTCGCAACGAGTCGAGCGGTGATCACGCCAAGAAATGTGGTGAGCATGATCAGCGTGAACAAACGGAAGTTCGATTGAGAGGAGGTAGACAAGGTGGGCTCTGAATGTCTGGGCGGTCCTGTCGTTACAGGAGTTCGCGAAGATGAAAGTGGTGTTTGCCAAGCTTGCCGCCATAGTTTCCTGCTGTAACTCGCAGAATTCCGGGCACTTGAGTCGCAGCCTGAATTCCGACCCGCATCGCAGCTTGAACGGAATCAAAACTCAATCCATCGATCACAAGTTCGTAGACACACTGGCAATTTTCGGGGAGGTTGGATTCAACGAGTGGGCGAAGCGTGGGGCAATAGGCGTCGTTCGTGCTGGCTCGGAGCTTTGGATACTGGGAACCGACTTTGCTTCCCGATCGAACAATCCCGCCGGGAAAGGGAAGGATCACGTCTGGAACAGTCGAGATAGCTTCAACAGCTGCCTCTGCTGAAGCGAGTGCTGAGGCCTGTGATTCACCGAGAATAATCAAGTTTCCGCCGCCGACACCGGTGACCGTCCCGAAGGTGTCTTCACAGAGAAATTCCCCGTCCATGGTCGGGATTCTCCAGAAGCGACGATTCCCGAGCTTCTTGGAGAACTGAAATCCATCGCCGAAGTAGCGAAGGGCTCCACCGACTGAGATCTTCTTATCCGATGGACAATCGGAAATTCCATTGAAGCAAGCGGACGTCGGAGTTGTCAGAACGCATTGTCCAACACGACCTTGGACAGCTTTGGCGAGTGAATCTCGATCGAAGGCAAAGACGAGAAGTGAAACTCCCGGCCGGCCGTCGGGAGACTCTTCAGGGAGAAGCGTCGTTTCGAGTGCAGTTTCGCAATCGCACGCGATCACACTCGTCGCATTGCCGGACATCTCTGCGGCCGCGATCTGAGCCCACTTTTCGTTGTGCGCGGTCACGATCACCCGAGTTCCCTTCATCGGGAACGCTTCGGCAAACGTGTCAGCGATTTCGACCCCATTCAGGCGCAGCAACTCAGACAATGAACTCTTCCGCAACCAGACTCCGGAGAACTACTCTCGACGGAGTTTAGAGCCTCTTTCCTCACGAAGAAAGCCGGACACCTCGAGCAGGTAGTCTTTCCAGTGCACTCACTTACGCGGTCTAACGCATTCGGAAGCTGAGTTTCCTCGTGCGAATTGGTGCAAACCAGTTTTAGAACTACTCTCGCCAAAGCTGTTCGAGCGTGCCTTCGTTCGAACAGCTTGTTAGGGCAAGATCTCTAACTCACTCCCCCCAAGAGTCGGGAGCGAATCGTTCAACCTGTCGCGAGTTGAGTCATTTAGAATTTGCGGGTGACTTCTAAAGTGCGTTGCCGTCGTCGCTCTTCATGGAAACTCTCTCGGCGTCCATATTCTCATTGGAGCTGGTGACCGCCTTTTCGAGCCGACTGATGATTCCATCCATCGTATACGGTCCGGGAATAGCGACCGCTTTCTCATTGACGTTGGCCGGGAAGATCACCGTGAGCGGGACACTCACGACACCGAATCGTTCGAGCCATTTCTTGATCTCCGGATCCTCACGTGTGAAGTCGGCGACCATTGGAACGACTCCGTGTTTCCGGACGAACTCGACCGTCTCCGTTCGATTCAACGCCCAAAGCTCATTCTGTTTGCAGACGTTGCACCAGTCAGCTGTGAAGTCGATCAACATCGGCACGCCTTGTTGGCGAAGTTCGACCATCCGTTCCTCTGAAAATGTCTCCCACGGCATTTCGTCGATTCCAGCAGGAACGTCCGATGACACCTTCTCACTCTGTTCCTGTTTCGTGTCAGCAAGCCTTTCGGACGTCTGCATTCCATAGAGCCCAGCCGCGATCACCGGACCGGATACCAGAACAGCGGTCAATAATGGCTTTCCCCAGATCGCTTTTCCGGAAGCGGGAGCAAGTCCTATCATCCACAACAAGAGTGCCACGCCTAGCAACAGAATCAGAACAGGAATGTGATAAGAGTCACTCAACGCCGTCGCCATCAACCAGATGACTGTCCCCATTAAGACGAAGCCAGAGAACTGCTTGAAGCGAACCATCCACATACCGGGCTTCGGAAGCCAGTCAACGATCCGTGGAAAGAATCCAGCCAGGACATACGGGGAGGCCATCCCGAGTCCCATTGTGGCGAAAATCAAAAAGTTCGCAGCGGTTGATTGGTTCGCTGCGAAAGCCATGACAGCACCCATAAACGGGCCGGTGCAAGGAGTCGCCAGCAGTGTTGCGACGATCCCAGTGTTGAATGCACCGATCAGACCTTCGTTGTGCTCATTGGCAGACGGAACAAGTCCCGGAACTGGAAGTTCGAAGACACCCAGCAAGCTAAGCCCCATCGCGAAGACGACCAACGTCATCACAATGACATAGTTGTCGTTCTGAAACTGTCCTCCCCAACCAATCGCAGATGAGACCACCGCGAGAACGAGAAAGACCAGAAGAACCCCAGCTGTGTAAGACAGATTCAGCGAGAGCACGCGCAACCGGCTTTCCCCAGCTTGTTGCACTAGACTGAGAATCTTGATCGCCAGGACCGGCAAAACGCACGGCATTACGTTCAGCAAAAGCCCCCCAAGAAAAGCGAGAGGAATCGCCACCCCGAGAGATTCGATCGCTCCTTCAGTCTCAGAGGCGAAGAGGTCGTCCACCGGCGAGGGACTCTTCGCATCTGATGACGCGACCTGTTCACCTGAGTCGGCTTCGGTTGCAGTTTCCGCCGACTCGGTCGAGGTCACGGCTGACTCAAGAATCGGACGTGCGTTGGCAATATCGGCGGGAAGCTGCAAGGTCCCCAGCGAGAATAGAGTCGGGTTGGGTGGCAGGCACGATGTCTTGCAAATCTGATAAGAGATCGACCCCTGGATTCCAACTTCACTCGGGTTCGTGACTCGGAATGTCTTGCTGAACGTCACATGATCCGCGTGGACGTTTGAAGTTCCGAAGTCCGAAGTTTTTGCTTCAGGTGCTGGTGTCGACTTGAATTCCGTGAGTTCCTTGAGACCAGAGACTTCCTTGAGTTTGATGACGGTCGGCAACTCAATTTGGGTCTCAGCTTTTTTTAACCCGTATGTATGCCAGTCATCCAACAACTTCATCTGCAGCGACAAGGTGACTTCATCGCCAACTTTGAAGTCGGCCGGAGTCAGTTGAATCCCCAAACGAACAGGGTCGCCCTCAAGCTCTCCGAGCTTTTTACGCTGTGGGGTGATTTCGTACCCGTATTTAAACGGACCATCAAGGGTCACTTCTTCTGACGAGACCGACGGAATTTGAACCGTGGGAGCGTCAATCACTTCGCCGGGAGGAGCGAACAATTCGGAGACGTTCGATTCAGACTCTGCCTTCTTTTCTGGCGAGTACTTGGCCACAAACTTTTCAGATTGAGGAGTACAGCTTCCAGCATCACACAGGAGAAAATCAATTGTTCCGGAGAAGCTGGCGCTGCGGATATCGGTCCCTTGCGGAGCGAGGTACCGTCGTGAAAAGACTGTTGTTCCGATGAGCTTCTCGACTTCTTTATTGAAGAGTTCGTCGAATTGCTTCTTCGGCTTTGGTTTCGGAGTGAACTTGTCATCGAGAGCGGTCCAGCCCTTGATGTTCGAAAGCTCGATCACAGTCGGCTTTGCAAAGTCTTTGCTTTGAGAATAGCTGTTGGCACCCTCGGGAATCGTCAGCGTCAATTCAAATTGAACGACACCTGGCTTATCCGTCGGGCGAAGCGCAGCCTCAACCGTTGCTTCCTTTGGAGCCAAGCCCTGAAAAGCAGGTTTCTGCTCGACCTCAAACAACCCGGGAAAAGCATCTTGTCCCGAAACAGGTGTTGCGGAACTCTGGAACAATAGGCAAATCACAGCAAATGCCGCGAACCATGCACGTTGCATCAATGTATCCTCGATCTCTGATCGACTCTTAGAAACTTCGAAACCTGTCATTTTCAGGTTCTCGATATCTCAACAACAGCAGACGATTTTACCCGATCAACTCGACCGAAGCGAGATGTCTCTCAAGATTGGTTTCATCACCAGCCTGCTTCCAAGTTCGTTAAATTGGGGAACAGATGTCGCTGAGATTTTCGTTTTCTGAAGGCTTTCAAAACCGCCAGGTATTCTGCTCAGTGAAAACCGACTCAATCGACTTTCACACTTTAAATTATCGAGACATTCCGCCAACGAGTCTGTGCCACAGATCACATTTCTGACGAGATGGACGATTTGGAAGCGAGTTCGGTCGCAAACTTTCTGGCGACCCCTCTTGGATGGGGCGCATTGCAGATCACATTGCTGACAGCGACTCGACTCGCCCCTTCCTGAAGCACGAGAGGCAGTCGATCTTCGTCAATCCCGCCAATCGCAAACCAGGGGATTGAGGTTTCTCTCGCCATGGCGGACACGAAGTCGAGTCCGGGAAAATCAGTGAATTCCTTCGTCTGTGAAGAGAAAGTCGGCCCCACTCCCAGGTAATCAGCACCGTCAAAGATTGCAGTTCGAGCCTGTTCGAGGCTGTGCGTTGAAACACCAATCAACACTCGGCTTCCCACAATCTGCCGGGCCTCAGCGACGCTCATGTCATCCTGACCGAGATGCACTCCGTCAGCTCCGACAGCGACGGCAATATCTGGGCGGTCATTCACAATGAACAAGGTATTGTGTTCGGCTGTCCAGCTTCTCACCTGGGCTGCGAGATCAATTAACTTTCGGTCAGGCCACGACTTCTCTCGCAGCTGAACCACGTCAACACCGGCTGTAATTGTGTTGCGAACCGTCTGCTCAAGCCCGTATCGACAACTTTCGGAGGTGACGAGCAGGTACAGGCGGGCATCGGCCAAACGGATTCGGCTGTGCACACACGTTTCGACAGCTTTCTCGATCGTATAAAACCGATATCGAATCTGCTCGAGCTGCTGGCTCCACTCGGGGTTGAGTTGTTTTGAGAACTCTTCGATCGTTCGAAGCGACTCTTCCGTCCGCTTGAGATTGGCCCGAAGCACGTCGAGTGAAGTTTCCCGTCGAGTTTCTGATCCGAGCGTTTCCTGAGTTCCAACGTCGCGGATAGTGTCGCGGCAACTCACCCACTGTGATTGCCCAAGATAGTTCAGCACCGTTGTCAGGTCGTGCCGCAAGCTCTTCAGCGATTTAGAGAGAAGTCGATCGTTGAGCGCGAATCGAACGTAATCCTCAACGACGCGAATTCCTTCTCGGCAGCGGTTTGACGACGCATCCAAGACTCGGAACAGCGTCGCTTCGTCGACCGCTCCAATCTGAACCGGTCGAATCTGAAATTCCTCTTTGACTTCGATTTCTAAAGTGTTCTCAGGAGTTTCGAGTTGGCCAGCGAGACTCTCCGGCTCCACACCCTGTTCGACGAGAAACTTGTGAATCGCTGGGCTGAGACCAATCGCAGCGAGCAACAAATGCTCGGTGCCCGTCACACCTTCCTCGGAATGTTCAATCGCAATTCGATCAGCATGGCGAAGCAGCGTCATTTGCCACTCACGCTCCGAAGCTGCTTCCTGCTCGATTGGCCATTGGGCGTCGTTGAGGATTGAAGCGATCGACTCGTCAGACAGGGAGATCAGAGTGCTCGCCTGGTTTTCATCGATGAAAAGTTCATGCAGCAAAAGCTGAAAGAGTGAACACGAAACCTCTTCGCAGCGGGCTTCAGTGACTCGCTCGAGAATTCGAACGACTCCTGTCGTCAAATTGCGATCTGCCCATGGAGATTCGTGAAATTCGTTCATGACGCTGTCATTCTGAAGGGAAGGTCGCTGGACGCAAGTGAAGCAACCGGACAATTCGTTCCCAAGTGCGGTGGGCGAGAATTTCCTCTATTGTCGATCGCAAAACCAAATGCTGCAATGGTCTGACCACGCAGTTCTACGCTCCCAATTATTCAATCCGAGGATCTTGTCCGGATGCCACGCCAACGCACAGAGGAACTGTTCGCCGGAAAACATCTCAAACTGGTCAAACAGGGAAAATGGGAGTTCGCAGAGCGCGTCAACGCCAGGGGAGTCGTGGCCATTATTGCGGTGACCACCGACGACTGTCTTGTTTTGACCGAACAGTATCGTCCCCCGGTTCAGAAAAAAGTCGTCGATCTGCCCGCCGGACTCGCTGGAGACATCCCCGGTCAGGAACAGGAGCAGTTCGAGCAGGCAGCCCGACGCGAACTGCTGGAGGAAACAGGTTTTCAGGGAGAGAAGTTCGAGTTTCTCTTGAGAAGTCCATCATCCGCTGGAATGACGTCTGAAGTGGTCGACTTCTACCTCACTCGTGACGTCGTTCAAGTCGAAGCTGGTGGCGGAGATGAGTCCGAAGACATCAAGGTCCACGTCATCCCGATGGGTCGCATTGCTCGCTGGTTGCAACGCAAACAGACCTCGCGCACCATGGTCGATCAGAAGGTTTACGGCGCGCTTGGATTGCTCGCGATGCAAGAATCTGAGAACAAGTGAGATCCGGAGAGCACTCCCGGAAGTTTCTCGGGATTCTCATCCAAATCAATGAATCACGGATCGGTCAGATTCGGAGCCCAGGTCGATTTTGAAACCGGTGGAATTTCACCGGATTCGGGAAACGTTCCCTGAACTGCTTGACTGATCTGAGAGGACAATTCCGTGATGAGCGACTGGTGTTCTTCTCGCTCTGCCAAATTTGTTTGCTCCAACGGATCGGCGTCGTGGTCATAGAGTTCTCGCCCCGCTTTTCCGGAATCCCATTCCGTATACCGCCATCGTGGCGTCCGCAATGAATATCCGAAACGACGCTTTGCATTCCCTCCGCGGACGACTTCGGTGAGCGCCCAACCTCTGCCGGTTGCAGATGGGTCATTCAAAATTTCAACGAGGCTTTGACCCTGAAGATTCGAGGGAGCCTCGACATTGCAAAGTTCGCAGAGCGTTGGATAAAGATCGATATGACCAACCGGCGTTTCCGCGACGCTTCCGGCTGTTTTCATGTCCGGAACTCTCATGATAAGTGGCACACGAGCGCTCTCTTCGAAGAGGCTCATCTTCTGCCACAACCCATGCTCACCAAGGTGATACCCATGGTCACTGGTGAAGACGACAATGGTGTTCTCCGCGAGTCCAAGTTCTTCCAGCTTGTTGAGAATCCGCCCCACTTGGGCGTCCATGAATTCAATGCTTGCAAAGTAAGCTTGTTTGGCTTGCTGCCGAAGCGAATCGTTGAGCAGGTCGTGCTCTTTCTTGTGTGATCCGAGTGCATCTGCTGGGAGGTCCTTCACATCTTCCTCGACTCCGGCAACAAGCGGCATGTCCTCAACCGGATAATTGTCGAAGTAGGGAGCAGGGGCCACGTAAGGAGTGTGTGGCCGATAAAAGCCGACAGCGAGAAAGAAGGGACGTTCCCCCTCACGAGCACAGCGTTCCAGAACCCACTCTGCGTCGCTGGCGAGCATTCCGTCCGTGTGCAGCTTGTCTTCCCGCGGTGATGCATACCAGCTCAGTGTTCCGCCAAAGTTATTTGGCTTCAACGTGAAGATATCCGGCTCTTCGAGAAGCCGATCGCACCCGGCAGGGTTTAATTCCAATTCCCATGAACCGGGATCATCGTGACCATTTGTCCCGACAGATTTGGGGACGTTGTAGTGATAGAGCTTTCCAATCCGGGCTGCGAAATACCCAGACATCCGAAATGAATGTGACAGACTTCGATGGCTGGGAATTGTCTGTCGAAAGATCTGGCTGTTCGAAAGAATTCCGGTGCTGTTCGGATAGAGCCCGCACAGCATTGAATTTCGACTCGGTCCGCATAGCGGGTACTGACAATATGCTTTCTCGAATTTGACTCCTCCTTCTGCGAGGCGATCGATGTTCGGAGACTTCACAAACTCGTGCCCGTAGCACTCCAGCGAGTTATTCAGATCGTCAGAGATGATGAACAGCACGTTCGGACGATCTGCAGCCAAGCCGCTCGCCGCGAGTAAACAAATCGTCAAAGCGATCAAAGAGAGAGACCGCACCTGCTGGCGAACTTTGGCAATCGGCATTCAATGTTTCCTCAGAAGAACCCATCAAGATAAGTTATTGCGATTGTAGTGAGCCCCCCGGTTGGACAGTAGCAACTCACAATGAATCCCTCCGAACACCATCTAACTTCGCCACAAAAGTTTGGTCCGATCGAACGGCGACAGGGAATCGACACACTCAAAACGTGATTTGACAACCCTTCTCCGCGATGTATGATCCAGCTTCGACACAGGTGCTTGCTTGCGTGTTGTAGGTGAGAGAATAGGGAAGACGGTGCGAATCCGTCGCGGTCCCGCCGCTGTAACCGGGGACAAAAGCCGTTAAGACCACTGAGATCATCAGCAGCTAATGAATCTGCTCCAGATCTCGGGAAGGTGCGGTGAGTCGGTTGATCCGGAAGTCAGAAGACCTGCCTGGACGTCGCTGAAAACGTTTTAGCTCTGCTTGAGACGAAACTGCTTCCTGTCTGTTCTCGCATGTGATCAAAGCGTCGAAACAGATCAGAGTGGGTTCGAATAAATAGGGCTAAACGCGCTGTCGAACTGATCGGATGCTGGTTCGTCAGAATGCACTCAATTGACAACGGAGAATTGTCATGTGGACTTCTCTTGTGCCTCGCCTGCGGCGAAGGCATCCGCGATCTTTCTATGCCCGCAAACTGTCGACTCAGCGTGGATTTACACTCATCGAATTGCTGGTCGTCATCGCGATCATTGCCATTCTAATCGCCCTTCTGCTCCCAGCTGTACAACAGGCCCGCGAAGCTGCACGCAGAACTCAGTGTCGCAACCGGCTCAAACAAATCGTTCTCGCACTCCACAATTACGCTGATGTGCATTACGAGATGATGGTGCCATACGTCATCGAAGACACCGAGCGATTGAACTACCTCACGAACTTCTCCGGCGGGCAGGGGACTGCTCAGTTCTGGTTTGGCGTTGTTGACTATGACGAAACCGACATCTCCCAGCAACTCGACTATGCAAAAGGCCCTTTGGCTTCGTACATGGAAACGAGTTACACCTCATTCCAGTGCCCCAATTTCGGTCCTCCTCAGATGGATACAGTTCGGTTCGGCCGGCCAGCTTCCGGATTTGCATTCAACGGCTACGAGCTATCCCGGTCTTCGGGGATCAGTTGGGATCCCCCCACTTACGCAGCTCAGCCAAGTCGGCAACCAGCGACACGTCGCTTCCGAGATGTGGTATCGATGAGTCAAACCATTGCGTTCGCTGACAGTGCACAAGTGAAAATGACTTCTTTCTCTCCGCCGCAATTCAGCTTCGAGGAAAACTGGATTCTCGACGCTCCCAGCCGCAACTTCCCGAACACCCATTTCCGTCACTCTGATTCCGCGAACGTTGCCTTCCTCGATGGTCATGTCGAAACCTTCGGACGCAACTTCTCCATTCAGGTCCCCGGACCGAATTTCGTCTTGCAGGAACAAGCGAATCTGATGGATGAAAAACGGCTCGGACATGTGACTGACGGTGACACGGACAATCCCGACAAATTCTATGACCGCAAGTAGGTTCGTTGAGGCGGGCTCTTCGGGCCACGATCTGCGTCTTTGATGTTGTTCACGACGAACGCATGTTCAAACAACTAACCGATCCGCAGATCTCCGGACTTCTTCGAAGTACTCGAAGTACATGCGGCTAAAAGCCCACCGAAGAGCGTCTTGCTTCTCAATCAATCGTATTCCGTCGGGACTATTCACGATGTCAATCAAACCTCTGATTTGCGTTTGCATCATTCTCGCTGCCGGTTGCGGCTCCGCGGAGGTGGCGAATGTTTCACAGCCCGAAGTGCAGGTGGCGTTCGATTTGAAATCTCGATCGGCCTTCACCATTCCTGCTTCAATTCACCTCCCTTCCGAGAATCCGCAAGACCCCGGATCAAACCTTCAATTGGCGATGTACTGCCCCGAATGCGCTCGCTGGTATCCCGCTCCTCCGCTCGATCAAATCCATCGAACTCCCGGAGTAGGAAAGTGTCGCAAGCATGGAACTCCTCTCAGCTTTGAGGGCCCATTGCCAGAACAAAGCATTGAATTTCAAGGGGTCAACAATTCAATTGCGGCTAAGCAGGAGGAGACCGAATGAGTCGCACCTGCATCCTCTCCTGGAGTGGAGGCAAGGATTGTGCGCTCGCGCTGGATGCTATCCAACAGCGAGGCGATTACGAAGTTGTCTCTCTGTTGACGACGTTCACACGTGATGTGGAACGTGTATCCATGCACGGAGTTCGACGCGAATTAATTCAGGAGCAGGCCAGGCAACTGCGTCTCCCCCTAGACGAAGTCTGGATCGATCCTCAATGCGATAACGCTCGATATGAAGCAGCGATGCAAACCGCGCTCACGGATTGGCGTGAGAAAGATGTTTCCGTTGTTGCGTTCGGTGATCTCTTTTTGCAGGAGATCCGTGACTATCGAGATCGACTCGTCGAACAAGTCGGAATGACAGCCATCTATCCACTCTGGGAACGCGATACTTCGGAGCTCGCTCAAGAATTCATTGAGAGGGGATTTCGCGCGGTGACATGCTGCGTCGATACCGAGCGTCTTCCGGAAGCGTTTTGCGGTCGTGAGATCGACCGAGACTTTCTCAAAGACTTACCCGATTCCATCGATCCATGCGGTGAAAACGGGGAATTTCACTCACTTCTTGTGGATGCTCCGCAAATGGAAGCATCCCTGGCCATCGAGTTTGGCGAATTTCACTACGATAGACAGTTTCTCTTTCGAGAGATAACTTTGTCTCACCATCAATCAGCGACAGCAGGAGCCTCGAACATATGAACAATCCAGCATCTACACCGACAGATCTTTCGCAACCGTCTTCCGACAGTCAGCCTTCGACTTCGAAAAGTGTTCTCCACTGGAACTGGGTGGCTTTCATCCTCGTGTACACGATTCTTGTGAAGCTGTTGCCGTACATTCTTTTCCAGTACGGAATGGATGTCGAGAAGAACTTCGCCATCTACCCCTGGAATTTCACGCCGATGTTCGCAGTCTGCCTATTTGGCGGAGCGTTCTACCAATCCCGCGTCTCAGCTTTGCTCATCCCAATGGGATTGATGCTGGTTGCTGATCTCGGAATCTGGGCAGTCACCGGAAAAGCCGACTGGGCGTTTTACGGAGTCGACCAGTTCGTCGTCTACGGGGCACTTGCTCTCTGTGCAGCCATTGGATTTTTCCTGCGAAATCACCGCCGAGTTCAACACATTGCTTTCGCCGGGATTGCAAGTTGCCTTTCGTTTTACCTGATCACAAACTACGCCGTCTGGCTCGGATCTACGACTTACCCACAGAATGCTCAAGGCCTTCTCGCGTGCTACATCGCAGCACTTCCAACTCTCAGAAACTCACTGATCGCGACAGGTTTGTTTAGTGCGGTTCTCTTCAGCCCAATGTGCGTCAGCCTGATGGCTCCAGCAGCACGTTCAGCGAATACTCTGGCTCCAGCGCAAAGCACATAACTCTTTTGATTCTCACTCATCTCGGAGAGACGCGTTCGGCCCCGGCGGTCATCGCGTTCTTTCCTGATGAAGTTGCTCGCTCCGTTTTCTGTCATCGCAGATCACTGGTGAGCAAGACTTCACCGCGATCAATCAATTCCTGCAATGCGAGTGCGTTCAAAGCTTCAATAAAAGCGAGTTCAAGATGTCTCACCGGATCGTCAGCCTGATTGCCAGTGCAACGGAAATCGTGGCGGCACTCGGGTACCAGGATCAACTCGTTGGTCGATCGCACGAGTGTGATTTCCCCGCGAATGTTGTTGATCTTCCGGTCTGCTCGGAACCACGCATCGATGTCTCAGGCACGAGCCTCGAAATTGATGTCGCTGTCAAAAACGCAGTTCGAGAGGCACTCTCCGTTTACGCGGTGTTCAAAGATCAGTTGGAACAACTCGAGCCAACAGTGATCATCACGCAGACCCAATGCGAGGTCTGTGCGGTCAATCTCAAGGACGTGCAAGCTGCCGTTTGTGAGTTCGTCGATTCGAATCCAGAAATCGTCGCATGCGAACCGATGCAGCTCGATGACGTCTGGAAAGATATCGAAAAAGTCGCTGTCGCTCTCGACGACCCGCAAGCTGGCGCAAACCTGAATGCCAAGCTCAAAGAGCGACTTCGCGAGATTCAAACTCGAAACGCCAATCGCCCTTCAACTCCGACGATCGCTTGCGTGGAGTGGCTGGAACCGTTGATGATCGCTGGCAATTGGGTTCCGGAACTCGTCGAAATTGCTGGCGGGAAGGCCATCATGGCGGAGGTCGGCAAGCATTCGCCATATCAGCGATGGGAAGAACTCGCTGAGCTGGACCCTGATGTCATCGCTGTCATGCCATGCGGATTTGACATCGAGCGAACCGCTCAGGAACTCGACCTGCTCCTCAATCGTCCGGAATGGAAGAACCTCAAAGCTGTTCGCAATGACCGCGTCTATTTGACCGATGGAAACCAGTACTTCAATCGGCCGGGCCCACGTGTTGTTGAGTCGGCGGAGATTCTCGAAGAGATTTTGCACGAAGAAGCAGAGACCCATCACGGTACCGGATGGCTGCGACTCAACGAAGTCACTCCCTGCGAATCGCGGTAGTAGGCACTGCATTAAGTAGTAGGCACTGCATTAAGTAGTAGGGACTGCATTAAGTAGTAGGGACTGCATTAAAGAGTGCCCGTCGAGGTAGCGATCACGATCTGCGATTCACTCCGCGACGGGCAATATCTTCAGGTATCGAAGACTATCCTCACGACTGCTCTGACTTACTCGCCAGAGCCTTCTTCACGCCTTCCGCATAGTCCGGATGAACTTTCTCGAAGTGGCCGAGTTGGCGTTCCACGATAAAGTCGGGAACTCCCTGCATGGCATCGGCGATGTTCGAAAACAGGCGATTCTTCTGATCGTCGTTGAACAGATTGAACAAAGCACGCGGTTGCGAGTAGTCGTCGTTCCCCTCGCGATGATCATACCGGTCCGCATCTCCTGAGATCTTAAGCGGCGGCTCTTTAAACTCGGGACGTTCGACAGGTCCTCCGAACGAATTCGGCTCGTAGTAAGCATCAGCGTTCGCATTGTGACACGCAAAATTCATCTGCCCATCTTTGTGGTAGTGATGAACCGGGCACTTGGGAGTGTTGACCGGCAGCGATTCGTAGTGCGTCCCGAGGCGATGACGATGAGCATCCGCGTAAGAAAAGATTCTCGCTTGAAGCATCTTGTCCGGAGAGAAACCGATTCCTGGAACCTTGTTCGAGGGAGAGAACGCAGCCTGTTCGATCTCCGCAAAGTAATTCTGCGGATTGCGATTCAACTCCATCACCCCGACATCAATCAACGGGTAGTCACCGTGTGGCCAGACTTTAGTCAAGTCGAACGGATTGTAAGGAGTCTTGTCCGCTTCCTCTTCCGGCATCACCTGCACGCAAACTCTCCACTTGGGAAAGTCTCCGTTTTCGATCGAAGAAAAGAGATCCTCCTGAGTCGATTCGCGAGTTTTTCCGACGACTTCCTCAGCCTCGGCATTCGTCCAGTGACGATGCCCCTGAAAAGTCTTGAAATGAAACTTCACCCAGAAGCGTTCGTTGTCATGATTGATGAAGCTGTAAGTGTGACTTCCGTAACCGTTCATGTGCCGCACGTCCGTCGGAAGCCCCCGGTCGGACATCAGAATGGTGACCTGATGCAACGACTCCGGCGAGAGTGACCAGAAATCCCACATCGCGGTGGGCGAGCGCAAGTTCGTCTTGGGATGGCGTTTCTGGGTGTGAATGAAGTCCGGGAACTTGTACGGATCGCGGACGAAGAAGACCGGAGTGTTGTTGCCAACGAGATCCCAGTTTCCCTCTTCAGTGTAAAACTTGAGAGCAAACCCGCGCACGTCGCGTTCAGCATCCGCTGCTCCGCGTTCGCCAGCGACAGTTGAGAAGCGAGCGATCATCTCGGTCTCTTTTCCAACTTCGGAAAAGATCTTCGCCCGTGTGAATCGAGTGATGTCATGCGTGACGGTGAAGGTCCCGTACGCTCCCCAGCCCTTCGCATGCACAGCCCGTTCAGCAATTCGCTCCCGATTCTGATGAGCAAGCTTCTCGATCAACTGATAATCCTGCATCAGCAGCGGACCACGTGGCCCGGCAGTCTCCGAGTTCTGATTGTCTGCGATCGGGGCTCCGCCAGATGTCGTCAAAGTCGGCTTGTTTTCCATTGTGTTCCTCTCCTCGCTTGCTTGAAGAAAAAGCGTCTCAGTCAGAACAGCATAGCCACGTCACATCGATGCATCCAATGAAACATTCACATACAATCCATGCACAAAACGCATCGAGCATCTGGATCCGAATTCTTCACGGGACTCAATTGACTGCGTCACATCACTCTGGAAATCGTGTTCAAAACTGAATCGATCACTCTGCCACTTCTTCGACCGGCTCTTCTTCCACCTGTTCGGTTTCCAGTCCGATGATGTTCATCTGGTTGGGATCGAAGGTGAGATGGATCGATCCGAAGTCTTTGATCAAGCCTCGGAACTGAAAGGTCAGCTGATTCCCCGCTGTCGACTCTTTGGGGAAACCGACGATCATGCTCTTGGCCTGATCCACCGTCAAAGGATCTTGATCGCCAACTTCATCCTCTTGCAGAGCGATCCGCAGCTTTTCCAGAGAAGTCGTGTAGCTGTACCGAGCGTATCCCTCTGTTGCCACAAGGGCGAGCAACAACAGAATCCCGCCCCAGACGACGATTCTTTCGACCGGGCTGCGCGACTTCGAACCCGCCTTTTGGTTGCCGTTTTTTGACTTCTCCGACTTCTTTGCTGCCATTGCGAAAACTCCAAACCGAGGGACTTGGCCAATGAGAATTGAATCAACGCTGGAGAATATGTCTTTCGGAGTCGCTTGAATACCCTCATTCTCCATGTTGCCGCCTGTTCTGTGAGAGTGGCGAATCCGCGAATTCGACGTGCGATTCGCGCTGACGACAGGCGCTGGACCTGCTATCACTGGCGATCAAATCTCTCGATTGTTTTGTCCCCTTCGAAAAGTGACCTGGATCAATGGCAGTCCCCGTATCCCAAATGTGGACCGTGGCTTCGTACGTGCTGAAGCAAAAGCTCCGTGGACGCAAGCGGTATCCACTGGTCTTGATGCTCGAACCATTGTTCCGCTGCAATCTGGCCTGCGCTGGTTGCGGTAAAATTCAATACCCTGCCGAAACGCTCAAACGGCATCTTTCGGTGGAAGAGTGTGTGCGGGCTGTTGAAGAATGTGGAGCACCGATCGTCTCGATTCCGGGGGGCGAACCGCTCCTGCATCCCGACATCGACAAGATCGTCGACGAACTCGTCGCTCGCGGAAAGTACATCTACCTGTGCACAAACGCGATTCTCCTCGAGAAGCATCTGCACCGATTCAAGCCGTCGAAGCACTTGTCGTTTTCGGTTCACCTCGATGGAACTCGCGAAGACCACGACCACGCAGTCTGTCGTGACGGTGTTTATGATGTCGCGATTGCTGCGATTGAAACAGCTGTCAAGAAGGGGTTTCGAGTCACGACGAACACGACCGTCTTCAGCAACGCCGACCCGCAGCGCCTCCGAGAGATGTTCGACATCCTCATGGATCTCGGAGTCGAAGGGATGATGTTGTCGCCGGGTTACCAGTACGAAAAAGCTCCCGATCAGGAACACTTTCTGTCACGCACCGGAACAATCAACCTGTTCCGAAAGATTCTCGGGAACGCGAAGCGTCGCTGGGTCTTTAACCAGTCGCCTTTGTTCATCGAATTCCTCAAAGGCAAATGGGACCTCGAGTGCACACCGTGGGGCAACCCGACCTACAACCTGTTCGGATGGCAGAAACCGTGCTACCTGCTGCAGGATGGATACGCTGAGACATTCGAAGAGCTGATGAATACCGTCGACTGGGATCAATACGGACGCGCCAGCGGCAACGAACGCTGTCAGGACTGTATGGTCCACTGTGGGTATGAACCCTCAGCGGTGGATGCGACGTTTGGAACACTCTCCGGGTTTGCATCATCCGCCTGGACAACGCTGTTCGGATCGCCGCGATTGACGCCGGAAGAAATGGCCGAGGAATTGCCAGCTCCAAACTCTTCACCGCAACTGGTGGAACTCGAAATCTAGAGTCTACAGAGTCTCGATTGGCTGCCATTCAGAAAAGCAAAGACAGCCGGTCTCGATGAGAATTCAATCGTGGATCACTCGTGAAGACTGATTGCAGTTGCCACATCTGAGCTGACCTGACCGAGATCTTCGTGCTGCACCGACTCTTCAACGTGTTCTTCGTCTGAAGCATCTGGAAAGTCTTTGAGATGCTTCGTCGCCAATTCTCCGACTGGCTCGGTGACTTCGTGAACGAGGTAATGGTCGGATCGGAAGACGACAGGCTGCGTGAACGGGAAGGTCTTCAGTGCGCTTTCCGGGAAGGCTTCAGGAAGACGTGTTTGCGGATCTTCGGGGGTCGCGATTGCTTCTTTCGTCATCCCAGCATCCCGCAGAGAAGACACCACATACCGATGCTGACAGGTCTCCAGAGTGTCATGAATTTCGCCGTGTTTGCTATGAAACAGGCGAATCAACACATCGAGGAACACATAGCGAGTCGAAGGCCGAAGCCCAAGCTGTGAGTACAGCAGCACGAGATTGTTGCTGTATGCAGTGACTTCTCCATCTTGCAGGTTCTTCTGAGCAAGGAACTCAATCACCGGCTCGAGATGTTCCCAATCGGGATCGGGTTCAATTTGAATGCGAGACCGAACCTCCGGCGTTGGGCCTTCTGTGACGCAGGCTTTCCAGTTCGCAATTCGAGTTGGCGACAGAATCGGGGAAGAAATTCCCATGAGCACCAGCAGAAACGTCGCGAAGGCTGTCACCATCGGTCGGTACTCCAGGCTCACATTCATCGTCCCCGACACTCCAATCGCCAGAATGATGCAGGGGACATGCACATACATAAACGGGAACTGCAGAGTCAGCGTTTGGATGACCCACCCTGTGTAAAGAGCCATCAACAGCAATTGCCCCATTTGCGATCGGGTCACTTCACTCGCTGAAAGCTGGTGACGCTCGAGATTGCGAAAGAAGCGTGCCATCGTTTGCACAGTGAGGCAAACCGCTACCAGATGAAACCAGTTCCAGGGAGAAAAAGCCCACCAAATTTCTTCGAGCTTGCTCCAGGTCGTTTTGCTTCGACCGATCCTCAGGTACTCCGGATTCCACTCCAGCTGCATCACCCAAAACGGTTCCCAAGCTCCGGTCTGAATCATCCACAGAATTCCCAGAAGCCCGATGAGCAAACCGCCAGCTAGGACGCCTCCAGCATCGCGAACCTTGGTTTTCAACGTTCCTGCGAAGCAGTAGGACATCGCGATCACCAGCACAGCAGGCACCGCGATGTGAGGTTTGATCCAGAATGCAATCGCCCAGAGACATCCTTCCGAGAAACTGCTCGTCAGGAGTCTTGAGACCTTCGCCTCTTGCCGATGTTTATTCCATCGATAAAGCCGGACCTGTGTCGCGAGAAGACACGGAAGGAGCATCCACAAATCACGCTGACAGTGACACCACTCCAAAAGTCCGAGATGCAAAGCAAAGATTGAGACAGCCACGAAACCCATTCGTAAGCTGAACAGCGACTCCTTCGGTTTGCGAATCAGACTTCCGAGGACAGCCACAATCCCAGCGACAACGAAGAGATCAACCGCCCGGAGTGCCACGCTCGACCATCCAGAAATCGAGCGGATGAGCATGTGTATCCAAACGATCCCCGGAAAATTGGGTTCGATCATATCCCGATAGAGAACTCCACCATCGAAGGCACACTGCGCTTGCAGATCATAGAGAGCAGAATCACACGTCAGGTGTAAGCACAAGACAACAGGCACATTGAGCAGAAGCAGGATCGCCAACACGCCCCACAGGCCGACGGTCATTTTCCGCGTCGATTGCGATTCGTTGGGATCAGAGCCCAGAGAGGTCGGTTCAGTTGTCATGAGAAATTCCGAAAGTCAGTCCAATCGCGATACAACCTCCATTGGGATCACATTCCAGAACATAGTCCGCCACGACTTGAGCGTCTCAAAAGAGCGAATCCACACGTCGAAACTGCGAAGGTTGTGAAAACGAAACACTCACAATCACTACGACCGACATCTTCATTTCAATCCGGCGAGAATCGCGTTGCAGAAAGCCAACGTCTCGCGCGAATCGCTCCTCGCAGCATGTTCGTGAGATAGATGTTGGTGACGAAACCAAATTCCATTCACGGCCTCAGAGCGTGATTCCCGGAATTTGAAATCGAATCGACTCCTGACGGAACTTCTGGAAACGCTTCCGGTTCACTGATGGCCATTCGAACCATCGTCACAACCGCAAGCACCAAGATCGGACACACAATGCAAGTTGCACACTTGGATGAATTGAAGGACCTCGAAGAGTCCTATTGGTGGCACGTCGCGAAACGTGACCTGGCTGTCAGGCTTCTCAACAAACACTTTCCGGCACCGGGAAAGCTCGTTGAAGGTGGAGTCGGTTCAGCCAGAAATCTGATGACCTTTCGAGAGATGGGTTATGACGTTCAAGGCTTCGACGTGATGCCGGAATCCGTTGAGATTGCTGAATCACGCGGTCTGAAAGCTGGCCTTCATGACTTGGCACAACCTTGGCCGGTTGAAGACAACTCGCTCCGAGCAGTCGTTCTTCTCGATGTCATCGAACACATCGAAGACCCGGTTGCAGTCCTGAAAAACGTTCACACTGCTCTCGAACCAGGTGGCGGGGCGATCATCACTGTTCCTGCTTATCAGTGGATGTTTAGCGATTGGGACGAAGCTCTCGGACACTACCGTCGCTACACGATGAAGATGCTTCGAAAACAAGCGACCGAGGCCGGACTTCAGGTCAAACGATTGACCCACTGGAACGCCTTCACACTTCCCGCAGCAGTTGCTGTTCGAAGCTATGAAAAAATCGTCCCTCGCCAGCGGAGCGCGGAATTTCCTCGCGTGTCGAATACGACTAACGGAATGCTTCTGCGTCTGGCAGCTGCGGAACGCTGGATGATGGATCGCGTTCCAGTTCCAGTCGGTCTGTCCGTTGTGGGAGTGCTGACCAAATGACTCGAACCGAACTTGCCCTGCGAAACAATTCAAATCAGCGTAAAATCTCGGTCGTTCTACCTGCCTACAACGAAGCAGAAGTCCTCGACGAACTTCACGAGCGCGTCGACTCCGCATTGCAGCAATGCGGCGGACGTTACGAAATTGTATTCGTCAACGACGGATCGTCAGACGACAGCGAACAAATCCTCGACCGGATGGCCAATCAACATCCGACCGTGAAGGCACTTCACTTTTCACGAAACTTCGGACACCAGGCAGCCGTGGAAGCTGGCGTCGCGCATGCGAGTGGCGATGCTGTGATCGTGATGGATTCAGATCTGCAGGACGATCCCGCCGCGATCGTCGACTTCGTCAAGAAGTGGGAAGGCGGCTACGACGTCGTTTATGCAATTCGACACAGCCGCAAAGAGAACGTAGTGAAACGCTTTCTGTTCACGGCGTTTTACCGCGTCTTGAATGCAGTTTCATCGACCAAGATGCCGATGGACGCTGGGAATTTCGGCTTGCTCGACAGAGCTGTCGCTTCGGAGATGACCCAGCTTCGAGATCGTGATCGTTACTTCCCGGGGCTGCGAAGTTGGGTCGGCTTTCGTCAGATTGGAATTCCGGTCGAACGTGGTCGACGGCACGACGACACACCTCGCGTATCGATGATGGGCCTGTTTCGGCTCGCCAAGACAGCGATCTTCTCGTTCTCAAGTGTTCCACTGTCGATGTTCTACGTCATTGCCACAGTGTCATTAATGACCTGCCTGGGAGTGACCGGATTCACGTTGTATCACAAGCTGTTCACCGGACTTGCCATCCCCGGTTGGGCTTCGCTGACAATCGTGGCTTCGCTCTTCGGAGCACTGAATGCACTGGGAATCGGAATCCTGGGAGAGTACGCCATTCGAATCTATGATCAGGTTCGCGCCCGTCCGCCTTACATTGTCGGGCGACGAGTCAATTTCGATTCCTCGATCGTTCCGAACTCTCGTGAGGAAGAGCTTCTGGAATGGATCGAAAAGAACCTCGAAAGCCCACTAAAACCTGTCACCGATGCCAGAGGCTCTTCCGAATTGTCACACTCTGAACAGAATTCGGAAGCGGTCACATCCTGAGATCGTTCGCGCTGAGACATCCTCAACTAACGAAAAACAGCCTGCCGAGTCGTCTCGGCAGGCTGTTTTTATGTGTCGACTCAATGTTCATTTGCGTGCGAGAGCTTCACACACAAATGCTGTTGGGCTTTCAGTTATTTCCCGGAAGCTTCGCTGTCGAACAGAGGAAAAGTCGCTGAGGGAACATGCGCTTCCTTCATGATGGCCGACATTTCCTTGACTACTTCGGGTTCTTGTGAGGAAAGGTCGATTTCTTCGCCGAGGTCTTCGCTCAGATTGTAGAGTTCAATCGGAGCATCAGGATTGGCCTTCAGATTGTTCCGAACAGCCTTCCAGTCACCCTTTCTGGCAGCCTGGCTTCGTCCACGTTCACTGAACTCCCAATAGAGATAGTCATGCGGCTGCTGCTTGTCCGAGTTCCCCATCAACTCTTCTTTGAGAGAGATTCCGTCAACGTCCGACGGGATTTCGACTCCGGCAAGGTCGCAGAATGTTGGAAGCATGTCCCAGTGAGCAGAGATCAGACTGGAGACTTTTCCAGCAGGAATTTTGCCTTTCCATGACGCTAACAGCGGAGCACGAATTCCACCCTCATAGAGATCACGTTTGTGGCCTTTGAGAGGTCCGTTGGAATTGAAGAAGTCCGGCTGATGTCCTCCTTCTTTGTGCGGTCCGTTGTCCGAACTCAGCATGATCAACGTATTTTCTTCCAGCCCGAGCTCGCGGACCAGCTCGAACATGTCTCCCAATTGAGCATCGAGCCGAGTCATCATCCCTGCAAAAGCGGCGACAGGATTTGTGATGGTCGTCCCGGCATATTTGCCTTCGACATCTTCAAACTGCGGGAAAATCTTTCGAAACGGGTCGTGCGATTCAGCAGGCACATGCATCGCAGCGTGCGGAATCGTCACGGGCACATAGAGAAAGAACGGCTCATCCCGATGATCGCGGATGAATTTCATGGTCTGATCAACGATCAAATCGTGAGCGTAAGTCTTTCCATCCAGCTCCACCATCTCGTTGTTCGACCAGAGATGTTCCGGATAGTAAGTGTGCGCTTCACGCTGGCAGTTGTAGCCGTAGAAGACGTCAAAGTGTTCTGTTGGATCGGACGTTGATCCGGGAGCCCCAAGTCCCCACTTTCCAAACATCCCGGTTGCATAGCCAGCCGTTTTCAGCAGCCGAGGAATCGTGACCGTATCAGCTGGCATTGGAGCCTGCCCTTCCGGTTTCACTTCACGGTTTCCACGAACGACACAATGTCCGGTGTGTTTCCCTGTCATCAAGCTGCACCGGGTTGGAGCACAAACCGTGCTTCCCGAGTAGTGCTGGAGAAACTTCATCCCGGTTTCGGCCAGCGAATCCATATTTGGTGTTTGGAAGTGTTCCTGCCCGTAACAGCTCAGATCACCGTAACCGGCATCATCGAGCAGGATATAGATGATATTCGGCGGATTCGATTCTTCGGCAACGGATACAGAGGTGTTCAATCCTCCGCAAAGAACGATCAGGAACAAAACGAGAAAACGACAAGAGTCCATACTTCTCCCTTAAGTTGGTTGAACAGACGATTGAAAAGGAAACGTTGGAGGATACCACGATCGCTTTGCGTTTCTCTACTGTGCCTCGGCTGTTCCCCTAAGAACACGATTGTGGAGGCTGGATACGATTGCGATTGAGTTCGAGTGATTCCGACTTGCCGAAACGCATCAAACCTAACCTATGCCCTGTTTTCTCGGAGAGATGTCGATTGCAACCTCGTGACCGATCAAAACAATAAGGCGTCTGGAAAGTTGACTTCCCGTCCTGACGTTGAGAGCCTCGACATGGAAGAGTCTCCACGTCAGAGAAGAGCTTGAATCGAGCAGATGGCCCGAACTCCTTCAACTTTTGCGTCCCCCAACTCCCGAGAGTCCTGAGAAAGCCCATGAGTCACCAGCGTTTTGATATCGTCGTCATCGGGAGTGGCCCCGGAGGTGAGGGAGCAGCGATGCAAGCTTCCAAGTTGGGGAAGTCCGTCGCGGTGGTTGAACGCGATCCACCCATCGGCGGGGGTTGCACTCACAAAGGGACCATTCCCAGCAAAGCCCTTCGCAACGCAATCTTCCAAGCGACGACAGTCTTCAACAATAAACTGTTTCGAGATGCTGGGATCTCAACGATTCCGGATTTCCCCGATCTTCGCAGAACCGCTTCTTCCGTGATCGAGAAACAGGTGGATATGAGAACGTCGTTCTACGAACGCAACGACGTCGAAGTCATCCGCGGACATGCCAGCTTCTCAGACGCAAACACGTTAACAGTGACAGACGAGTTGGGCGGAAAGAGAACCGTTTCGGCAGCCAACTTCGTGATCGCATCCGGTTCTCGTCCATATCGGCCGCACGACATCGATTTTAATCACGGACGAGTCTTCGACAGCGACACGATTCTCGGACTGACGCATTCTCCAAAGTCGATCACAATCTACGGAGCAGGCGTCATCGGCTGCGAGTATGCAACGATGTTTCGCAACATCGGCTGCAAAGTGAATCTCGTCAATACGCGCGATCAACTACTCGAATTCCTGGATGATGAAATCTGCGATGCTCTCAGCTACCACTTGCGAGACCGCGGAGTTTTGATTCGCAATCGAGAAGACTACGAGCGCGTCGAAGCAGTCGACGACGGAGTCATCCTCCACTTGAAGTCGGGCAAACAAATCAAGACCGACATTCTCTTCTGGGCAGCCGGACGGACTGGCAACTCAGACAACATGGGGCTCGAACAGCTGGGAATTGAGGTCAACCGTCGTGGACAGATTGGAATCAATGAACACTTTCAAACAAACGTCCCCAGCATCTACGCAGTCGGTGACGTGATCGGTCCTCCTTCGCTGGCAAGCGCCGCTTATGTTCAAGGTCGATACGCTGCTCACCACATGATTCTGGGAACCTGCGAAACGGCGCTGATTCAGGAAATTCCTACGGGAATATATACAAGCCCGGAGATCAGCTCTTTAGGGAAGACCGAACGCGAACTGACTGAGTTGGGCGTCCCGTACGAAGTGGGGCATTCGATGTTCAAGAGTCTGGCCCGTGCTCAAATCACTGGTCAAACCGTCGGGATGCTCAAGATTCTGTTCCATCGTGAAACACTGGAATTGCTCGGGATCCATTGCTTCGGATCGAATGCTTCGGAGATCATTCACATCGGTCAGGCGATTATGTCACAGCCCGGCGAGCACAACACTCTGATGTACTTTGTGAACTCGACATTCAATTATCCAACCATGGCAGAAGCTTATCGCGTCGCAGCTTTGAATGGTCTCAATCGACTCTTTTAATCGGGCGAGCGATTAAGCCAGAATGTCAGAGATGACGTGACCGTGGACGTCGGTGATGCGGCGGTCGAGACCGTTGTAGTACCACGTCAGTTGTTCGTGATCGAATCCGAGCAGATGGAGAACAGTCGCGTAGAAATCCCAGACCGTTGTTGGATTCACTTCCGCGCGGCGACCGAATGGGTCCGTCGCTCCATAGCTGACGCCACCTTTCACGCCTGCCCCCATCATCCAACATGTAAAGCCATCGGGATTATGATCTCGGCCAGCTGTTCCCTGTTGGTGTGTCGGCATTCGGCCGAATTCAGTCGTCCATAGAATCAGCGTGTCGTCCAGCATTCCTCTCGTCTTGAGATCCGACAAAAGAGCTGCCGTCGGCTGATCAAACACCGGGCAGTGCCGCTCATAATCGGACTTGAGAGTCTTATGTGCATCCCAGTTGAGTAGACCATCGACTCCAGAAGCTCGCGATGCACAGTACAGACTGACGTAACGCACGCCTCGTTCGAGCAATCGTCGCGTGAATAGACAGTTTCTGGCGTACGCTGCCTTCAGTGAGTTGCTGTCACGAGTTCCGTAGAAGTCGTGAGTTGTTTCTGATTCTTGCGACAGATCCGAAACTTCCGGGGCAGACATCTGCATGCGACCTGCGAGTTCATAGGCAGCGATTCGAGCTTGCAGCACGGACTCACCCGGACGTGATTCGGCATAGCTCTGATTGAGACGATCAAGCAAACTCCTCGATGCCGCTTCAGTCTGTTCGGTGACGAAATCGGGCCGTTGAAGATTTCGAATGGGCTGTTGATTGCTCATCACGATGGCTTGATGACGGGCTGGCAAAAACCCGTTCGCCCAGTTCGCCTTGCCGTTCGGAGGCTCGCCGCGAATGTCGGGAATCGCGACGTAGGCTGGCAGGTTTTCGTTCTCACTCCCGAGTGCGTAGCTCGTCCAGGCACCCGCTGCCGGAAACCCTTCGGTGGGATGTCCTGTGTTCATAAAAATGCAACCTGGGCCGTGTGTGTTGCTTTCGCTTTTCATCGAATGGACGAAAGCAATGTCGTCGACGTGTTGCCGCATCTGCGGAAGCAGCGAAGTAATTTCTTTCCCGGACTCGCCACCTGGAACAAACGGCCAGGGGCTTTGCATCAGGTTTCCATTCTTCCCCTGGAATGAAACATAGTTCTCCTCACCGGGCAGAGGTTTCCCGTGATACCGAGCCAATTCAGGTTTGTGTTCCCACAAATCCACGTGTGAAGCAGCACCGGGGCAGAAGATTTGAACGACCCGCTTCGCTTTCGGTACGAAGTGAGTCTGACCCTGGCCTGCTTTCCAGTCTTGAGCACGAGACGTTGACGATCCTCGCAGCAGTTGCATCACTCCGATGCCTGCCAGCCCCGCAGAGACGTTTCCGAGGAACGATCGGCGGGCAATCTCAATTTCGTTTTCCTTGTGTGATTCCATCGCCGTTTTCTTCCTGTCTCACTTCTCATCGATTCTTCAAACAACTCTGCAATGCTCGTTTCAATCGCAATTTCTATTCGACATAAATCAATGCCGACGTATTGAGCAAGACGCGACAAAGGGCTTCCAAACCATGCTGTTGAGCGAAAATTTTGCACTCTTCGAGTTCGTCGGGTGAAGGATCTCGTGCATAACAAAGCTGCCAGACACGTCTGATCTGACCCTGAGAGTCTTCGCCTGCTTCACGCTTTAAACGCTCAGCGAGTTCGTTCGCGATATCAAATGTAAAGCTGTGATTAAGCATCGTCAGTGCTTGAAGCGGCGTCGTGGTTTCTGATCGCCGCGGTGTTGAGAATGCGCAATCGGGCTGATCGAATTCGGTCATCAAATCGACGACCGACGCTCGTGCGTTTTGATGATAAACCGCTCGCCGATAAGTTTCTGGACCGTGGACATCGAGCGGTTCGTAGGTGCAGACGTTGTCCTGCATAAAGTGATACAACCGAAATCCCGGCCCGCCCATTTGCAGATTGAGAACTCCCGCAACCGAAAGCATGGTGTCTCGAATTTCTTCAGCTGAAAGCCTCCTCGGAGGGAATCGCCACAGCAGTCGAGCATCTGCGTCAACTCGCGCAGCTTCCGTCTGGTTTTGACTGCTTTGTTGATATGTCTTGGACAACATGATCATGCGGTGCAGTGGCTTAATTCGCCAGTTGGATGCCAACAATCGCCCCGCCAGAAAATCGAGAAGCTGTGGATGAGATGGCTCAGCGCCCATGTATCCAAAATCGCTGGGAGTCTCGACGATCCCTGTTCCAAAGTGATAGTGCCAGATTCGATTCACGAGAACCCTCTGCGGAAGTGCATTCTCGGGATGAACGATCCAGTCAGCCAGTGCGACACGTCGCTGATGTTCGGGGCTTTCCGTCTCGAGTTCATAGTTCGGGACGAACTGTTCGAGAACGTTCAAACTCGCTGGTGTGACCACTTCACCGAGGCGTTGAGGACTTCCTCCAAGAAACAAGTGAAACGGTCCGTCCGCCAAATTTGCGTCTCGCTCACCGATAAAAATCGATGGCAGCGATGGAATCTCTCTGAGCTTGCGATTCACCTCAGCAAGTTCGCGATTCAATTGGGCGAGCTGTTGTTGATCCTCAGGAGTGATGGACAGTCGTCGCAATCGTGCGTTGCGAGCCGCTTCGTTGACCGGCTTTCGCCCGGATGAGTCGATGAGCTCTTCCCATTGTTCTCCGTCAGTCGAGATCTCAATAACGTAGTCCGACAGGAAAACAAACTTGGGCTGTCCCGGCTCCGATTCGTTTCGAGCACTTGAGAAAGTGATTTTTTGAATTTGCTCCGGTTTCTGAAACTCAATTGTCAGAGTTCCGGCCGTCGCCAGAAACCTCTTCCCAAGCTCTCCATCAATCGCCAAGTGCGGACCATACGCACCGGGGAAATCTTCGATGTGTCGACTCTCTCCGCTCGCGACCGCTCCATTCGAAGAGAGTGCGACATTTCGAGGAACGTCTGCGGTGTTCCAGACTTCGAACTCTTCGACGGCAAACGAGTTTCTATTCTCCGGATTGTTGTCCTGACCGAGAGACCGCAGTCGCAAAAACTTCGTTTCGACTGGAGGAAACTCATCGGTCGTCAATCGACGATCGATTGGCTCGCGATCCCACTCCTGTTCATACTCTTCAAGCCGGGCGAGTCCGCGTTCCAGGACCTGATGATTGATGGCATCTCGCTGACTGGTCAGTTCCTGCCGCTTCGCTTCGAGTGGTTGGACTTTTGCATCGTGTTCTTCCCTCGCCTCTCTGTGAACGACAACCTGACTGCCATGCTTAATGCCGGACAACGTCGCATAAAGAGAGTAATAATCTCGCTGCAGAATGGGATCGAATTTGTGATCGTGGCAGCGAGCACATCCAATCGTCAGGCCGAGAAAAGCTTCGCTTGTGGCCCGGATCATTTCGTCGATTGTATTCGCCCGAATCTGGGCAGCCTGGACAGCATCTTGATTTCCCACATCGTCGTAAGGGCCTGCGACGAGGAAGGCCGTTCCGACTGCCTGATCGGGACGGTCTTCTTCGAGCACATCACCCGCAAGATGTTCTCGAATCAGTTGATCGAACGGCTTATCAGCATTGATGGACTCAATCACATAATCGCGAAACGGCCAGAGATTATTTATCAGAACGTTTCGCTCAAATCCATTACTCTCCCCAAATCGCACGACGTCCAACCAGTGGCGTCCCCAATGTTCTCCGTAGCGAGGTGATGCAAGTAGCCGGTCGACAACTTTCTCAAACGCATTCTCAGATGAATCATTCACGAACGCTTCGACTTCTTCCGGTGTCGGAGGTAATCCCGTGAGATCATATGTCGCCCGACGAATGAGGACTCGACGATCGGCGATTGGATTGCGATGAAGCCTAGTCTCTTCGAGTCGCTGTTCTATGAATGCATCGATGACGTCACTTGCAGAAGATTCCGGGGACAGAACCGCCGGGAGTTCGAAGTCGGTTTGCAGCGGCTGGAATGCCCACCATGTGCCATCTGCTTTTGATCGTTCGCGAACGACGATCTCTTTGGGCCACTCAGCTCCGTGCTCAATCCATTCTTCTAGCACAGCAACTTGGTCGGCGGTGAGAACTGTCCCCTCTTTTGGCATCGAGGGACGTTCGCCTGCTTCGGATTTGACGAGGTCCAGAAGGTAACTCGCTTCTGCATCTCCGGGAGTGAGATACCCACTCTCCAGAAGGTCGTCGATGGTCGCCAGCGAAACCTCACCCTTGCGGTTTCCGGGAGAATGACAACGAACACAATGTTCTTCCAGGATCGGCTGGACCGTCGCTGCAAAATCGAACTGTGTCCCTTCTTTCACTTCTTCGGCGGAACAAGGCAGACCGACGGCGAAAGCGATCAGGGAAAGGAGGGTCCAAGCAGACTTACTTGGAAAAAAGGGCAGGGGCTCTTCGAACATCTCGATCCTGAGGAGATCTGGGAGGGCAGGTCATCATCGCAGGCCACCCGGTCGGGTAAGCCTCACATCAACACCCACCGATTAGACCAGATTTCCTGTCGTCGTGCACCTGGAAGTTCGAAAAGCGGATTGGCTCGACATCTCCCCGCTCACTCATTCACTGTCGGACAAGTCTTCATCGGGAATCTCTCCGACCTGCTCGCAAAACTTTTGAAGAGCCTTCTTCTGATCGTCGTCGAGAAAATGCTGCATCATCTCCTGCTGCCCGACGATCACTTCCGGACCGTAGAGATCGTTCCCGACAGCGATGATCTTCCCGTTCTGACAGATCATTTGAAGGCCATGCTCCATATCCCAATCGACATCCCATCCCATACAGATCGTTGCCATTCCGCCGACGGATTCATGACTGAGATCCATTCCATCAAACCGGACACAGGTTGCAAGATCATCAATGCTGTCGGCAGTCTCGGGACAATCCGTTTCATCGACAAACCAATCGGGAGCCCATTCCCTCAGAAAGTTGTAATACCGCACCAGCGTTTCGAAAACTTCTTCACAGATGGCCTGTTCGTTCTCGACGAAGTGTTCGTAAGCAGCCACCTGTTCTGCGCTCGGCTCTGAGTCGTCCGAGTCCTCGCTTTGACCAATTCCGAGTTCGTAAACTCCGAGAGACTGCAGAGCAGAGTGTACGTCAAAATTGCGACAGACTTGCGGCAGCGCCCCGGGCTGAGTCTCCCACTTTTTGACCAGTTCACGATCTTTCTGTTCGAGATCTTCGAGTTGCTTTTTGCTGTCCGGGTGCCAGAGCGGCTGCATGAATTCGAATTTCCGAAACTTCATCAGTCGGTCCCCGTATTGATCGGGAATCAGTTGACCCAGAACCGGATGTTCAAGTTTCGATGCCATCGTTTGTTTCCACTGAGTTGATGTTCGGCTCACTCGTTGTGCTGTCAGAGTGCTGATGCTCAGATTTTCGCAGCTGAAGCTTTTGCTCCTCTCCTCGCAAGAGACGAACGATATTGGAGCGATGCTGAAAGATAATCAACGCTGGCACCACAACGCTGAACGCTCCCAGGCTCCATGTGTTCGCCTGCCACAACGATTTCTGACCTATAAGGAGTTGCCCGGCGGCAAACACTACAGCAGCCACAATCGAGCTCAACGAAACAATTCGGGTCGCGAGAAACGCCACGATGAAACCGACAAGGGCGATCAACATTCCCTGTGGCGCCAAGACCGTCACCGCTCCCAAAGCAGTCGCCACTCCTTTTCCGCCACGGAACCGAATCCAGCAGGAATACATATGCCCGACGACAGCCATGACTGCTGCGAGAACTTTCTGATGAATCAAATCGTCAGGCGACATGACCATCAGCAAGGGAATCAAACCGACAGCTGCCATTCCTTTGCCGGCATCCATCAATAGTGCAAACGCTCCCCACTTCGCACCCATCGTTCGAGCGACATTCGTCGCCCCAACGTTTCCGCTTCCGTGAAATCGCAGATCGATCTTTCCGAAGAAACGGGCAATCAACAAGCTGAACGGAATCGAACCGATGAGATAAGCCAGACCGGCGGTGATGACAAATGCCTGAGAAGGGGCCATTTCGATTCCCTCTTATTTCGAAAGCGCCGTCAAGCACTCAGTCACAGCCACGACGTCTGAGAAATCCGTAAACAGAAAGTCGGGACCAGCCTCTTCGAGAACCTCGTATGAGTAAATCCCTGTCGAGACCGCAACGACTTTTGCTCCGATCGCTCGACCGCATTTGATGTCAGACGGAGTATCACCGATGACCCAAATCGATTCCCCTGGAACCGTTCGGCTCAGATGCGTGCAGGCCGCTTCCATTGCCAGTCGAGCAACATCATCTCGATCAAAATGATTGTCTCCAAATCCTCCGAACGCGAAGTGATGATCCAGCTGATAGTGGCGAAGCTTGAGATCGGCCCCAGTTTGAAAATTCCCGGTCAAGAGTCCCAGCGTGACGTTCGGGTTCGCTGCCAGTCCATCGAGCAAATCAACGATGCCCGGCAAAACGACTCCGTCCAACTTGCCTAACGCTTCTGGCAGGTGCCGGAAATAAGCTTCCTGAAAGGTCGACCAGTTCGCTTCCGACGGATCGATCTTATGGTGCGAGAATAGATCGGTCGTGATCGCGCGATCGGTTCTCCCCGCAGCGAGAATATTTTCATACGGACCTGCGACACCGAAGACTTCCAGCAACGCTTGCTCCATCGCGTACTGTCCAGCACCTCCGGAATTCAACAACGTCCCATCAATATCAAACAGGAGCACGTTCGACATGTTTTCGAATACCCTTCACCCGAACCGGGGAATGTGTGAATCAGTGTGACTGACTCTGAAATTTCATTGGCTGATGCATCGACGATCGAAGAATCGGTGTCACGCAAATCATGATTGCTGAGCGCAAAGTCCACTGAATCGTTTTCCTGACGTCAATCACGACGACTCAAAACTCAGCATTGCTGGAAACTGGAGCGTCAGAATAGTAGCCTGCAAGTTCCCAAGCGCGAATCAACATCCTCTGATGTCGCGAATTTTGAATGTTATGAAATTATTGGCCAACTGTGATGGTCCCCGGCTTCATGTTTTACTCCTGTCGATGAAATAAGGACTGCCATGAAAATTGTGTTCGCCCTGCTCGCGGTCATTGTCGCGAATGCGTTCTCACTTTCGGCCGGTGTGGCGAATGACAAGCCGAACATTCTCTTCATTTTCGCTGACGATCAGTGCTATCAGACAATCAGTTCACTCGGGAATCATGAAGTTCTCACCCCCAATCTCGATCGACTGGTTCGAGAGGGAACCACTTTCTCGCACTGCTACAACATGGGCGGCTGGAGCGGAGCGATTTGTGTTGCTTCACGCACAATGCTCAACACTGGCCGGTACCTCTGGCACGCGCATGAACTCGACGACTCTCTCGATGAAGAAGTCAAAGCTGGACGATTCTGGTCGGAGTACATGAAGTCTGCCGGGTATCGAACATACATGACCGGAAAGTGGCATGTCCGCTTTCCAGCTGATCAAACGTTTGACGCCACCGGTCACATTCGCGGAGGCATGCCCGCGCAGACCGACGAAGGTTACAACCGCCCGATCGAAGGACAGACCGATGTCTGGAGTCCTTACGACACGAAATTCGGAGGTTTCTGGGAAGGCGGCACGCACTGGAGCGAGGTTGTCGGAAACGAAGCTGTCGGATTTCTCTCTGAAGCTGCCGGCATCGACAAACCATTTTTCATCTACGCAGCATTCAACGCACCTCATGACCCTCGGCAGTCTCCGAAGGAGTATGTCGATTTGTACCCTGAGGCCGACATTGAAGTGCCTGTCAACTTCCTGCCTGAGTATCCATACAAAGACGACATGGGATGCAGCGCCAGCCTTCGCGATGAAAAGTTGGCTCCGTTTCCAAGAACGGAATTCTCCGTCCGAGTGAACCGGCAGGAATATTACGCCATCATCACTCATATGGACGCTCAGATCGGACGCATCCTCGATGCGCTCGACGCGACCGGAAAACGTGACAACACATGGATTTTCTTCACAGCTGATCACGGCCTTTCCGTCGGACATCACGGTCTGATTGGAAAGCAAAGCCAGTACGATCACAGTGTACGCGTTCCCTTCATGGTCGTCGGCCCCGGAGTCGAAGCTGGACGATCGATCTCAGCACCGATCTATTTGCAAGACGTGATGCCCACGACACTCGAACTGGCTGGCGTTAAAACTCCAGAACATGTCGAGTTTCACAGCCTGCTTCCATTGCTCGACAGCGACGTTCCTCAAACGAACTATCCAGCCATTTACGGGGGGTACATCGACCTCCAACGAATGGTCACACAGAACGGGTACAAACTCATTCTGTACCCAAAAATCGGTAAAGCGAGACTCTACAACCTTGTTTCGGACCCGTGGGAAATGAACGACCTCTTTGAAGAAGAGGGAACCCAGGGCATCTCTCGCAAACTCTTCGACTCGCTGCTGAAACTCCAGAAAGAAAATGGTGACAAACTCGATCTCGTCTCTGCATTCCCCAATCTCGCGGGAACGTGACGTGTTCGAGCAGTCGCGTGAAGTTTTTTTCTAGAGGTATCAAATGGCTCGAAAATATGTTGTCCGATACGGGACAATGAGATTTCTGGGAGAGTTTTCAGCAAAAGGTCCACAGTCTTTTTCCCGCGGAGACGAGGTCGTCGTCCGAAGTCATCGCGGAACGGAATGGGGATCTGTGCTGTGTGAAGCGACCGACCGCACTCGAGAATATCTCGGCAAAGACGATGCCAGCGGGAGGATTCTCCGGCTCGCCAACCAGGAAGACGAAAAGACTCGCACCGAATGCTGGCAGCGAGAACAGGAAGCCTTCGAAACTGGTAAAGAACTCATTGCCGAACGAAAAATGGCAATGCAGCTCGTCGACATCGAACGACTTTTCGGCGGAGAAAGAGTCATCTTCTACTTTCTCTCCGAAACGCGTGTCGACTTCCGGGAACTGGTCAAGTCACTCGCCCATAAGTTCAACACTCGTATAGAAATGCGTCAAATCGGAATCCGCGACGAAGCCAAGCTTCTCGCGGATTATGGAGACTGCGGGAAACCTGTCTGCTGCAATACACATCTTTCGGAGATGCCCCCGGTGTCGATGAAGATGGCGAAAGTCCAAAAAGCGTCGCTCGACCCGACCAAGATTTCCGGTCGCTGTGGGCGCTTAAAGTGCTGCCTGAGATACGAATATGACACTTACGAATCGTATCGAAAGGAGCTTCCCAAAATTGGCAAATTCGTGCTGACCAAGCAGGGTCAGGGGAAGGTCATTGCGCAGGAAATTCTCGCACAGAAGGTCCTCGTCGCCTTCGAAGATCGCCGTCGCCTGATGATTGATGCGAAAGATATTGTCACCGTGATCAGTGGCAAACCGAACTCTTCTGAAAAGCCCACCGAGAACCCCAAAAAGTCCCGCCAGAATTCGAACGAAGAAAAATGAATCGCCGAGCAGACCTTTCCATAGGTCTCAACTTCGTTATATATTTGGACTGAGTGCAGGCGTTTCCCTTCATCAATTCATCAATTCGTTCCGTGGATTTGACTGCCGAATCCATGCTGGACGGTATAGCTCTGCGGAGTGGATTAATGTCCTCAGTGAGTCCTACCTCTGAACGTATCAGGAAGTTTGATCCTGAAGCGTATCGGTTCGTGTATGAGGCTCTGCACTTCACTCAACAGAAACTTGATCGAGCACACGCTGGCGAAGAGTCCGAAGAAGCACACATTACCGGACAGGAACTCGCCCATGGAGCCCGCGAACTCGGAATTGAACGTTACGGACTTCTGGCAAAAACAGTCTTTCGTCAATGGGGAATTCGAAGCACCGCCGACTTCGGAAGAGTGGTCTTCGAGCTCATCGAACGCGGTGAAATGCGTAAAACCGATCGCGATCAACTCAGCGACTTCTTCGATGTCTTCGATTTCGATGAAGCTCTCGATCACGACTATCAGATTCACGTTCCCACCAGTGGTTAAGCAGCCCTGAAGAAGCTGCGAACTGACGGAGCAACCACGTGAGTGAATCTGAAATTCCACAGAAGGCACGGAAGCCGATGCATCTGCTCATCGCAGTTGTCGTCGGTGCAATCTGGCTCAGCCTTCTGCTGTGGATGACCGTTCAATACGCAAATCCGGTGATGCTGAATCGCGCTCAGATTCTTCGATCGCAGGCAGTTCTGGATGGTCGCTTTCCAACGCTCGAAAACGAATTTATTGCTGTCAAAGACGGGGAACCTCAAGAGGAAATCCAACCATTCCACTTCTCCAATTTCTCCGAACTCTCTATTCAACCGGATCAAGAATATCTAATTCCAGTGATCTTCGACGGAGACAAAGTGATCGTCACGCCGTCGCCGATCAAAGACATCCCGCTGATCTACCCAGTGACGGACGAGGCCCGCAAACAACTCGCAGAAATCGCTCAATCGGCCGCCAAGAAATAGTGATCTCTGGCGATCAATCGCGAGTCGAAAGCACCTGCGTCTTTGCCCACTGAGCGAGTGCTTCTCGCTGAATCTTCACGTTATGTCGTGTATCAACCGGCAAACTTCTGTGAAAAAGAATGTCTTTGATCTCGTGCGTCAAAGAGTTGGCCGCCCCCAGTTCCAATAGCTCCTGTCGCACTTTCTCTTGATCTGCTGCGCTCTCAGGAAACTGTCCCGCTTCAGGTTCAACGACCACCACCGGCGTCTGATTCGGAGCATCTCCCAGTCCGATCAAAGCCGACCGGTAAACATCTGGATGCTGATTGAAAATCGCCTCGCAGCAGACAGAGAACATTCGCTGCCCCTGATGTACGACAATATGTGCCTTGCGTCCGCAAAACCACAATCGCTGTTCAGAATCGAGGTAACCGACGTCTCCAATCCGATGCCAAAATCGATCGCCATCCACGATCTTTGCCAAGCGCGTTGCATCGGGTCGCTTAAAGTACTCGCGTGTCACGCTGGGACTTCGAACAATGATTTCCCCGATCTCATTCTCCGGGAGAATGGTTGCGTCGTCGATCGACTTAAGTGGGCCCTCATGGATTTCAATGACCCGAACATCAACGCTGGGGAAGGTCGTGCCGACACATGTTCCAGCCCCTTTCCGGGTCGCTTCCGCAGTCGTTTCCAGAACGGTTTGAGCACCAATCGACGCCACCGGCAGGCTTTCTGTGGCTCCGTAAGGAGTATGTAGATCCGCGTCTGCTTTCGTGAGCACTTTTCGCATTCGCTCCAGGACATGCAGCGGGACCGGTCCTCCCGCCGAGAGGGCTCGATTCAGGGACGGAAATGTCTCTTTGTGTTCAACACAGAAGCGAGCCACTCGATTCCAAAACGCTGGCGATCCGAAGGCCTGAGTCACTCCGTATTGTCGAATCGCTGCCACAATTTTTGGCGGGTCGACCGTCGCTGGCTTCGTCGGGTCCATGTCCGGAATGATGGTTGTCACGCCCATTGCTGCGTTGAATAATCCGAAAAGTGGGAACCCAGGCAGATCAACTTCTTGGGGTTGGATCTGATAGAACTCCTGAATCAGTTTCACCTGTGCATCGAACATTCCATGTTCGTAAGCCACTCCTTTGGGCGGCCCGGTGCTTCCGCTTGTGAAGATCACCGCAGCCAAATCCGTCGCTGCGGAGTGATGGGGAGTAAAGCCTTCTCGACTCGCCTTGGAGAGCGACTGAAGAGTTCCTTTCATCCCCGGCAACCAGAGGCGACTGAGAACATTAAACTTGGCACTCTGGAATCGACGTGAATTCAACATGCGGACAAGATGCACGATCGGCACCGCGACGAATCCGTCTGGCTGAACCTCTTCGAGACAACGAAAGATATTCGTTCGGCCCATGCCCGGATCGATGAGAACGATTACCGCGCCTGCTTTGAACAACGCAAAGGTCAGCGTGATGAAATCGATTCCAAACGGAACAAACAGAACGAGCTTCATTCCCGGTCGAAAACCACGTTCGATCAACCCGGCAGCAATCCGATCGGAGCGCTCATCAAGTTCCGCGAAGGTCACCCGACGATCGATTATCCAGCCGTTCTTCTGAACTTTTACTGGCTCAGCAATCGCGAGTTGATCGGGAAACAGCTTGGCCATTTCCGTCAGTCGAGCTGCGATGTTTGCAGAAGAACCCGTCGTTGACGCAGTATTTATGCTGTCAATCGCGGATGATGTTGCTTCGCCCCTGTCACTCATCAATCGTGACGTCGTTCATTAACAGACAGGCCATGGAATAGAGCATATTTTGACTGTCACACATCTCACGATATTCGTTCGACATGGATTCCAGAGCTTCATCGCTCCAGTTCAATATCACCTTAGCAGTCGCTCCACGTCCTTGTGTTTCCATAACGACTCCTGTCCATCCTGAAATATCCAGCTCTGGATACTCTGGCATCGACACGCCATCATTGACACGAACGCGTTGTCCTGCAGTCGGCTTTGAAGATCGACGCTTGGCCATCAATCAACTTTCTCGACAGAATTCCCACACAGCGGAAGGTTAGTCTTTTTTGATCGAAAGCGTCAAACCGGTTGTCTTCTCGTTCATTGAATTTCATGGATTCGAAGACAATTGTTTCCGGGTCACCATCTTTCGACCGGACCAGAAGGAACTTGAATGTTCATTTCCGGCAACACTCCGGTTCTTGTTCCGAAGACCGGACCGTCGCGGCGAATCTCTTCGACCGCTTGATGAATCTCTGCTTGGCTTCGTGCAGTTTGAAACTGATGTCGCAGCGCTTTGCGAACTCGCATGCCTTTGAGGTACCAGTGACCCATTTTGCGGAACATCAAGATCGCTCTCTCTGGTCCAACCATCTCCTCCAGATAACCGAATTGCCGCAACATCAATTCAAGACGATCGTCGAAATTTCCAGGAGGCTGAAACTGCCCGGTTGTCTCCCATTCGCAAAGCTGGCGGAAGATCCACGGATTCGCCAAAGCGCCGCGGCCAATTGAAATCCCCTGACATCCCGTTTCCTGAAACATGCGCTCCGCATCCGCGACATTCCGAATATCACCGTTGCCGATCACTGGAATGGATTCCACCGCTTCGACCACTTGTCGAATTCCATCGAGATCGACAACTCCGGAAAATCCCTGCTCACGAGTTCGACCATGGATCGCGACAGCCACGACTCCCACCTGTTCAAACTCACGGGCAAAGCGAGGAGCGGTGAGTTGCTTCGAATCCCATCCGAGTCGCATCTTCACAGTCACCGGCAGCTTCACAGCTTCGACAACTCGCTGGACAAGTCCGATTGTCTGATCCGTCGAACACATCATCGCTGACCCAGCGCCACCTTTTGTGATGCGATCAACCGGACAGCCCATGTTGATGTCGATTGAATCGACCCCGAACTCTTCCAGAAACTGCGCAGCATCGTGCATCTCGTCCGGGTTCGGCCCGAAGATTTGAACGGAGTAGGGGGAATCGACTTCGCAAGTTTGAATCAGTTGCAGCGACTTCGCACTTTTCTCAAGTAAACCACGAGCACTCACAAGGTCAGTCGTGCACAGTCCGACCCCTCCAATCTCGCGACAGATTCGACGAAACGGAAGGTTCGTAAAACCAGCCAGTGGAGACAGCAGGTACCGCGACGGCAAGACAAGATCGCCGTATTTCAAAGTGCTTGCCTTCGGCAGTTCCGAAATCGACATCGAGTGCGTACTCATAATCGTGTTCAGTGATCTCCTACGCGAGTTCGTTCGCGAATTTCGTTATCGGCCCAAATGTCCTGACTGACAAGAGAACCTGCCCGTTCGAGAACTTTCATTCTCCTGGGCAGGCAAAGTTGTTTCACTTCAGTTGAATCGATTTCCCTCGCGACTGCAATTCAACACTGGGTCGCTCCGATTCCCCCTGAGTCATCTTTATCCTTGATCATCGGGAATGTTGAGTTCCGCTTTCACAGCTGCAAACTGCTCCAGTGCGAACTCCAGATCTTCGCGTGTGTGCGATGCGGAGATCTGTGTTCTGATTCTGGCGAGGCCTTGCGGAACCACAGGATACGAGAATCCGATGACATACAAACCTTTCTCAAGCAGCGCATCCGCCATCTTCGCAGCGAGTGTCGCATCGCCGATCATGATCGGAATGATTGGATGCTCTCCCGGGAGCACTTTCAATCCGATTTTCGTGATCCCCTCTCGAAAGAAACGAGTATTCTCCTGAATCGACCGCAAGAGGCCCGGATCGTCTTTGAGAATTTGTAAAGCCTGAATTGCCGTCGCAGCAATCGGCGGTGCCAGTGAATTTGAGAAGAGGTAAGGACGTGATCGCTGACGCAACCAGTCCACAATCTCCTTGCGGCCAGAAGTATATCCGCCACTCGCTCCACCGAGTGCTTTTCCCAACGTTCCGGTCAGGATGTCGATGCGATCAGTCACACCGAAGTGTTCCGGCGTTCCGCGACCAGTCTTGCCGATCAAACCGACAGCGTGCGAATCATCGACCATAACCAGCGCATTGTACTTCTCGGCTAGATGACAAATCTCTGGCAGCTTCGCCAATGAACCATCCATCGAAAAGACGCCATCGGTCGCGATCATTCGATAGCGGCATCCTTCAGCTTGTTGCAGCTGACTCTCCAGATCCTCCATGTCATTGTTTTGATATCGGAACCGCTTCGCTTTGCAGAGACGAATTCCATCGATGATGCTGGCGTGATTCAGAGCGTCCGAAAGAATGGCATCTTCTGGCCCCAGCAATGTTTCGAAGAGACCACCGTTGGCGTCGAAACAGGAGGAATACAGAATCGTTTCTTGTGTCCCGAGGAACGTCGATAGAGCCTTCTCGAGATCCGTGTGAACTCCCTGCGTTCCACAGATGAAACGGACCGATGCTGTTCCGAGCCCCCACTTCTCAAGCCCCTCGTGAGCCGCTTCGACCATCAAGGGATGATCAGCCAGACCGAGGTAATTGTTCGCGCACAGGTTGAGAACTTCTCGACCACTAACGGTGATCCTGTTGCTTTGAGGCGATTCAATCACCCGTTCGTGCTTGTGCAGACCTTCCTCTTTGACCTTCGCCAACTGCTCAGACAGGTATTCCTGGAACTTTCCGTACATCAATCACTCCTCAGCAGTTAATCACTGCACACATCAGACTTCGTCTACCCAAAGCGCAACTGGTAAACTGTTATCAATCGATTCTTTTGGAACATCCCGCCGAACGCAGTTTGGCTGCAAATTCCTTTTTTTCCAAGGCAAAGACCGGGATTCATTCGCTGGGGGACGATGGGGTCGATCCTTGGATGCGGCGACTGGCGAATCAACCTAAGCTGAAGGAAGACTTTTCCGATCCATAACACGAATCTTGTCGGCGCACGTGGTTACTCAATCCCCAGAATCCGAGTCTTCTCCGGTGGTCACTCCTGACACAAAAAAGACGGAATATCAGACTTCTGACGGAAAACCGAATGTTGCCGTGCTGACCGATCGGACTCCAGAAGCACTGAAACTTTCCGGAAGAGCCGTCCTTCTGACCGGTGCAATTTCGGTCCTCTTCCTGATTCTCAACTACACTCCGCTGTGGCACACAGACCTCTGGGGACACCTTGGCTATGGCCGATGGATCGCAGAGCATGGACAACTGCCAGAAACAGAACCCTTGATGCCGTTGGCCGAAGGGGTCCGAATCATCGACACTGCCTGGTTGGGACAGCTTGTTTGCTTCCATGTTTACGATCGATGGGGACCGTCGGGGATTCAATTTCTGTACGGACTTTGCATCGCTGGATGCGCAGCCCTGGTAGCGGGATCACTCTATCGGCGGACCGGACAAGTCTGGATCGCTTTGTTCTCGGTGTTTCTGCTGCTCTGGATCGAATACCAGCAGATCATCATCGTTCGGCCTCAATTGGGTGGGATGCTTTGCTTCGCTCTCGTCTTCGTCCTGGCGACGACGTCTCACTGGAAGAAATGGACACCCGCGCTCATCGCGAGTCTTTTTGCGATATGGGCGAACGTTCACGGCTCTTTTCTCGTCGGTCTCGCGATGCTGGGAGCACTGACCGTGGGAAGATTCATCGATGTCTGGAAGACATCACGATCGATCAAGCTTGCCCTTTCGGAGTCACGCGTCCGTCAACTTCTCTACGCCTTAGAGTTCTCAGCGGTCGCTTGCCTTGTGAATCCATACGGCATCGGAATCTACGGAGAAGTACTCGCCATTTCGAGCAATCACAACCTCGAAAGTCTCATTGAATGGGAGCCACTCACGCTTCGCATGAAGCAGGGACAGGCTGCCGCGTTCCTGGCGACGTTACTGATCTTCGCATATCGCATGACGCCGAGACGGATCACCGTTGGGGAGATTCTCCTCTTGTTTGGGCTGGGCGGAGCCACGCTTTGGATTTCGCGATTCATTGTCTGGTGGGGAATCATTGCTGCCTACTACTTTGGACTGCATGCTTCGGCTATCTGGCGAGTCTGGATGAACGGAAGACCGCAACCCGCCAAACGATCCGGAGGATACGCGGTTGCGAGCCTCGGGTTAATCTGGATTGGATTCGCTTACACTCCCTTCGGCGGAATCATTATTCACGGGCCTCCCAAGGATGAAGGTCGCGTCGAAGCAGCTTTTCGAAAGCAAGTCTCGAAAACGACTCCGATCGATGCTGCCGAATACCTCCGCGAGCATCCGCCTGTCGGCCAAATTTTCAACATCTATGAATGGGGAGATTACCTCCTCTGGGCGGGACCGAAGGACCTGCAAGTCTTTGTTGCTTCGCATGCCCACCTCATCCCTGAAGAAATCTGGCGGGACTACCTCGAAATCTCACGTGCAGGGTCCAGCTGGAGCACGAAACTCGATCGATACGGAGTCAACACCCTCGTTCTTTATCGAAGCAAACAAGCTCCGCTCATCCAACGACTCGAAGTAGCTACAGATACTTGGAAGCAGGTCTATATCGATGATCGAGCCGTCATCTTCGAGCGACTCAAACCGATTACTGATCAACCACTCCCGGACGATCAAGCTGTCTCGCAGCACTCTGAGTTCACGCCTGAATTGCCGGAGCTTGAATCATGAAAAGAAAACGCTCTGACACTCGTTTGATTGCCGTTCAAGCTTTCGTACTGATCGCTTTCGGGACCGCTTACATCATGAGCGGAAGCCCGAACCGACAGATTGTCCATGAACAGATTCTGAAACAATCTGCCCCGATCGTCGTTCCCATCGAACGAGAATACCCAAACCGAATCTCGCCGCTCTACGATCGGCCAGACTGGGTCAGCGACGAGGAACTTGCGAGCGTTCTCGAAAGAATTGTTCCACGATTTAGTCGAGAACAGATGAAGCCCAACTTCATCGAACATGCTCTGAGGACGTGGTCAGTCGAAGCAGAGTTTCAAGACCCGGAAGCAGTTTCCGGACAAGAGATGCTGTTGTTTCTGACCGATCACAATGCCTACCTCGAATCGTGGGGAAAATCGATTCGCCCACTTCTCGAGGAGAAAACGTCGGGTGTTCGAATTCGCTGGGGAGCTGACAAGTGTGCCTCGTATCACCATGACCATCTTCTCGCCAGCCTCACCGAAGCAGGTGTTTCGATTGATACTCCGGTCTATGGTCCGTCCCGTCGCGGAGACACAATTCGCGATGTCATTCACGAAGCGCTGGCTGACTTTCGACTGGATGAGCGAGAAGTTGAATGGACAGCCATGGCCTTTGGGCTATGGATTCCGCCAGTCCGAACTTGGCAGGGGGGAGACGGTCGCGAGTATTCATTCGACCTCATCGCGAAGCGGCTGATGCGAGGCCACAAACAATACGGCGTGTGCAGCGGAACCCATCGCGTCTATTCGCTGGTAGTGCTATTACGCATTGACGAAGAGACCGAGATCCTTTCGGAACAAACGCGGAATGATGTCTGGCAGTTTCTCACACGAACTCGAGACATGCTCATCGGATCGCAATTCGAAGACGGAAGCTGGCCTTCGAACTGGCCCGATGGTGCAGCGGCTGTTCTCGATCCTCTCGACGAACCGATCTATCAGAAAATCATCTCAACCGGGCATCACCTGGAGTGGCAATCAATCGCTCCCAAAGAACTTCTGCTTCCCGATGATCAGCTGCAACGAGCAGTCGACTGGATTATTGCGACGACGCTCGACATGACTGACGAGCAAATCGCGGCTCGGTACACCTTCTTCACGCACGTCGGATCAGCACTGGCAAACTGGAAGAGCGTACGCCCCGACGAGTTCTGGAAAGACTGGGAACTCGAACACCCCTACGGCGCAGAAGCATCCGCAATCGAATCGCCTTAAGACAGCGATGCCTCAGGAATTCTGAACTGATGTTGTGGCCAGTAGATGCCGCAACTCATTGACCAACTTTTCAACCCGTTTAAATTCCGGCGTCTCTCCGATTTTCGCCGCCCGAGCGAGCTCTTCCGGGAGATTTCCGAAGAGATGACGTTCGAGCTCACTCGCGAGCCATTCCGCACGTTGTTGTGCAAATTGCGTGTGAAGCCGACGAAACTTTGATTCCAGATAACCAGCGCTCGTGGACGCTCCTTCAGTGATGACTTTGTCACCGACCGCCGTCACCACTGTTCCACCGACCGCATCCGTCGCCAGATGAAACATCCCCTGCATCGCAGTGTCAGCCACGGCGGGGTATAAGACGTCGCCCACGGGTCCGACTCCTGTCATAAACAGCCCGACACTGACAGCCGGACGAGCGGCAGCGGCCAGCGTATCGATGCGTCGAAAGAGCTTGTACGACTCCGGACTCTCTTCGCGAAACCCACTCAATTGACGATTGATCATCTCGTCGAGAATCCGTTCGAAGTCGAGAGCTTGGTGATCGAGTCGGAACTTCTCGATCAACTCTGCACGAGACTTCCCGCCCAGAATTTCTTTCAGCTTGGGGCTCAGCCGAGGATTGTCGAGTTCTTCCAGCCACGAAAGTCGTTCGAGTGTATTCTCAAGTGCCTGAAGAATGACCTCCCATTCTCTGGCTCTGTATTCTTCGATGGGGGAAACAGAATTGCCCTTGGTCTCCATCAAGAGTTTGACGGGATACGCCACAGCTGTTCCGACCGCATGATAGAAACCGTGGACGCTGCGTGACCATCCTTCCCGCTGGCGTGCCCACCACTCTCGAATCTTCCGAATCATCACCGAGTTGGGCAGTCCCGGCCATCGGTCGACTTCAACGAGTCGCTGGGCTGACATTAGATTGAGAGCTTCTCCAAACTCCGCTCCGCGACGTCGAACTTCACCAAGCCACGACGGAATGCCAACTTCGGGGCTGCAGAGGTGTTCAATCGCCCCCTCAAGCGTTTGCAGCTTGATTTCAGAAAAACGGAGTTCCGAAAGATCGCGAAGCAAGTTTCTCTCAGTCAGATCAGTTTTGTAGTCGCCTTCCTCCTGCGGCCACTTCTGTTCGTAAAACGGTAGCGCATTCGATTCGGCAGCCCGGCGGTCATTGGGAGCAATATACACAGAATGAGGATTCAATCCGGTTTCTGCCTCAAACGTTTTCAACCAGAGCGGCCAGTATTCACCATCTTCAGGCAACAGAACCTGATTGAAAATCACAATGACGAGTTTTCCCTCGTCGGATGCTTTGCGGAAGAATTCTTTCACTGCGGAGTCGTTGTATTTCTGCTGAGTGAGCACTGCAAGCAGAACATCCGCACTCAGACGAATATGATCCGCCCGCTCCCAGTTGACCTCGGCGACGCTATCGACATCCGGAGTGTCGAGCACGACCAGATTCTCCGGGAGACTTTCACTCTCCCGCCAATACAAGAGATGTTCGGGATTCTCAGCCAACGGAGCATCAGCATCGACCCATTCCGAGACTCGGAACCCGGGGAACAGCTTCGATAAGTTATGATTCGAGGAAAAGCCTCGAGGTAAAATGGCTGTCGGATGCTTTGTCCCTGAAGCCAATGGACTCGTTGCACTCAAGCGGTCACCGGCGACGTGATTGAACACAACACTTTTACCAATGTTCGTTCCTCCAACGACCGCGACGATTAGAAATGCTTCCTGCCCGAGTTGTGGAAGAAGCTTCTGATGCAGCAGCTCATACCAATCACGACGATCCAAAGACGTGAGTTCAAACGAACCAATCTGCCTGTCAAGCAGTGAAACCGCATTGCTCACCTGAGCAATCAGGTCCGCACAAATATCCAGTTGGGATGCCATGTTCTGGGATTCAGCCGATTCAATAACGGACGGAAGTAGGGAGTTTCACTTTACTTGAAATCACTTTCTACATCGTAGAGCAACTTGAGCGTTGCGGGAAATCTCAAATTGTGTGACAGAGTCATCGATCGAAGAGTGCGTCACAAAGAATCGCTGACTCCCACTCATCACTTCTTACTGGTGCGTCCCTTTCGAAATTCCTTCGGCGTTGTCCCGACTTCGCGTTTGAATGCCACAGAAAGATATTCAACATGCTCGAACCCGACCGCACGCGCGATGTCGCTCAGTGTTCGATCAGTTTCCAATAGCAGTCGTTTCACGCGGTCGATGCGGAGTCTCATGATTTCCTGATGAGGAGTCCGGCCGAGGATTTTTACAAACCTTCCTTCGAGTGCGCGGCGTGAAAGCGGAACTTCCCGAAGAACGTCAGCCACCTGAATTCCCGAGGTTGCGTTCTCTCGAATGAACCGCACAGCTGCGGCGATCTCATGATCTTCGATTGCCAGGACATCGCTCGACTGGCGAACTTCAATCCCCAGCGGTTCGATAAACCGAGGATCTGAATCGACGCAGTCCCCTGACATCATCCGATTTAATAGCTCCGCAGCTTCGAAACCAGTTTGTCGAGCATCCGGTGCCACACTCGACAATGGAGGATCAGAAAGTTCACACAGCAGATGATCATTGTCGACGCCGACGACGGCCACTTCTTCAGGGACTGCGACGTCCAGTTCGCGGCAAACATCGAGCAACTGCTGCGCTTTCACATCGTAACAACACATGATCCCGACCGGTCGAGGCAGTTTCTTGAGCCAATGAATCAGGCGTTGCTTCTCACGATTCCAGGAGTATCTCGGATCGTACTGAGCGATGGATCGATGAACGGAACAGCCTAGTTTAGATCTCTGAATGGCTTCCACAAAGTGCGTCTCACGCAGCGTTGACCACTGAAAACCTGGATCTCCGCAGAAGCCGAAGTGTTGAAACCCTCGATCCAGAAGATGCTGAGCTGCGAGTTCGGCGATCGATTGATCATTCGTCTCCACCCATGGAATTTCCGGGACGAGCCTCGCGGCACTCACGTCCACGACCGGCAGTCGACTCTTTCTGACCGCCGCGGCAATCGCCTGTGTTTCGATGCGGGCAATGATTCCATCCCCCTTCCAGCGAGAAAGCCAGGTCGGAGGATCAGCCCCGCGCATTTGCTCCGGTAGATAGATCGACCATGCATTGTGCTGGCGAATCCATTCGACGATTCCTTCCAACAGCCCGCGAGCGTAGGCATTCGACGTTTCAATCAACAGTGCAACCGCTCGGCGATCGTTCATTTTTTCTCGGAGAAATAGCTCAACAACAAACCCATCTGAACGAAAAGAAGTGAGTTTCCAGATGTTGGAAAGACCAATACACGTTCGATCGATTCAAACAATTCGGAGATTATCGCGGACTTAACCGGGAAGCTCTCACGACATTCAACTTATTGCAACTTCAAGCAAATCATCACATCAATCGATCTTCGACTGGTAGTGACCGACCAAGAAAAATGTTCTGCAGCGACTCAGATTGTGAGCAGCAAATTCGTTCTGAACCGAAGTTCGACTCGCCCATTCTAGACAACGTAAAATATCTCAACAATCCTGCGCGGAATCTCATGGACGAACTTGGATGGGTTGCCACAATAGATTGGAGTGAACGTTCGCGCCGAATTGAGTGAACGATTTCCCTTCGCCGACTCTCGGGACGGAATTGATGACGCGCCCGACAGTCATCGAGAACGAATAGAAAGAAAACTTCATGAGTAAGACCGTCAATGTTGCCATGATTGGATTGGGATTCGGTGCCGAATTCATCCCGATCTATCAAGCCCATCCCAACACAAATGTCCTGGCAATCTGCCGACGAAATGAAGCTGAGCTTCAAAAGTCGGGCGAGCAGTTTGGAATCCCCAAGCGGTACACGGACTATGACGACGTTCTGGCCGATCAGGAAATCGACTTCGTTCACATCAACAGCCCAATTCCTGACCACGCGTGGATGTCGCTGAAAGCTCTCGATGCTGGCAAGCACGTCATGTGTACCGTCCCGATGGCGACCACCATCGACGAGTGTCGACAGATCGTGGAAAAGGTCAAAGAGACGGGCCTGAAATACATGATGGCGGAAACCGTCGTCTACAGTCGCGAGTTCCTCTTCATCAAGAAGATGTTCGAAGATGGAGAACTCGGGAAGATTCAGCACCTCGCCGCTTCACACCCACAAGACATGGATGGCTGGCCAAGCTATTGGGAAAAGATGATTCCCATGCATTACGCAACGCATGTCGTGAGTCCTTGCCTGGGGCTGGTCAACGGGTTGGCTGAGTATGTCAGCTGCTTCGGTTCGGGAACCGTTCGTGATGACATCGCTCAAAAATCCGGAAACTCATTCGCCGTCGAAACCTGTCACATCAAGATCAAAGACACAGATCTGACCGCGCATATCTGGCGATTCCTGTACGATGTCGCACGACAGTATCGTGAGAGTTTTGACGTCTACGGAACCAAGAAGAGTTTCGAGTGGACGCTCATCGAAAACGAACCACACGTTCTGCACACAGCAAAAAAACCAGAGCCTGAGATTCCAGAGAAAATCGAAGTCCCTGACTTTGCAGAACTGCTTCCGGAAGAAATTCGACGCTTTACGCTGCCTGAAGAAATTCACGATGCGGGACACCTCTCGTTCGTTCAAGGCGGCGGTCACGGGGGTTCGCATCCGCATCTCGTTCATGAATTCACGAGTGCTCTCATCGAAGACCGAGATCCATGGCCGAACGCGGTCACAAGCGCGAACTGGACGTGTGTCGGAATCTGTGCACACGAGTCAGCTTCGCAAGGCGGAAAAATTGTGCCTCTGCCTGAGTTCACTCTCGGCCAGTAAACCCACTTCACAAACGCCGATGCTGGCAGGTCCATCGTCAGCATCGGCGAATTGTTACGTTCACTTTCACAACGGACACTCTCATGCGCGATCGATTCGTTCTCACCTTAAGTTTGATGGTGCTTTGCCTGCTGACCGCATCATCAGCATCGGGCAAAGATCTCGAACTCCTCTTCCTCGGCGACAATGGGGCTCATCGTCCTGCCGACCGATTCGCGCAACTTGCTCCTGTGCTCAGCGAACGCGGAATCGAACTCAAATACACAGACGACGTCAAAAACTTGAACGAGTCGACGCTCAATCAATTCGACGGTCTCATTGTTTACGCCAACATTGACCAAATCGAAAAGGACCAGGCGGATGCCTTACTGAAGTATGTCGCGAATGGAAAGGGTTTCATTCCTCTTCACTGTGCGACCTATTGCTTCCGGAACGATCCCCGAATCGTGGCCTTGATGGGCGGCCAGTTCCTGAAGCACGGCGGCGAAGAATTCTCAACCGTCATCGTAGAACCAGACATTCCTCTCATGCAGGGGTTCTCAGGCTTTGAAAGCTGGGACGAGACCTACGTTCACCACTTGCACAACACCGAGAACAGAAACGTTGTCGAAGTTCGACGTCAGGGAATGCAGGCCGACGGAAATACCGAGGAACCTTGGACGTGGACTCGAACCCACGGCGACGGACGTGTCTTTTACACTGCTTGGGGACACGACGATCGAACCTGGGGTCATCCCGGGTTTCACAACCTCGTCGAGCGTGGAATTCGATGGGCTTGCGGCGACGATCCGCAACTCGCTGGCGCTTTCACGGACACGCAGCGATTTGATGTTCCGGAGATGACCTCACTCACTGAAGACCTTGCCCCATTCGACTACATCGACGTTGGAGCCAAGATTCCGAACTACGTTCCTTCGGACAAATGGGGAACGCTCGGGGAAGCTTTGACCACCATGCAGGCCCCAGTACCAGCAGAAGAGTCGATGAAGCACTACGTGGCTCCGGAAGGCTTTCACCTCGAACTCTTTGCCTCTGAACAGTTCACGAATGACAACGACAGCGAACGAACTTACTCCGGGCTGGTCGGCAAACCGATCGCCATGAACTGGGATGAGCGCGGCCGATTGTGGGTTTGCGAGACAATCGACTATCCCAACGAGTTGATGCCGGAAAACAAAGGTCGCGACCGAATCCGAATCTGTGAAGACACAGACCAGGATGGTCAGGCCGACAAGTTCACCGTCTTTGCCGAAAACCTGAGCATTCCAACTTCGATCACCTTTCACAACGGCGGAGCGATTGTTCAGAACGGAACAGAAACGCTTTGGTTGAAAGACACCGACGGCGATGACGTCGCCGATCAGCGAGACGTCATTATTTCGAACTGGGCACTCGTCGACACACACGGCGGAGTCAGCCAGCTTCGATACGGAATCGACAACTGGTTCTGGGGTATGCAGGGATACAAC